>NZFI01000055.1:0-10544 GCA_002690595.1 Rickettsiales bacterium | reverse complement strand
TAATGAATTTAAAAACTTATTGATTTCTATCTGAGTTTGTTTAGGAAATTTAAAAACTTTAAGATTTTCTATGTGTGCATCAAGCTTTCCTATGCTTTCTAACAAAACCTTAGAAACATCTGCAATATCTGAAGAAAGTTTATTAATTTCTAAAATATTTTTATTTTCATACTTTTCCCTTAAGAAAGATCTTTTATTCTTATCCAAGTTAAAATCATTACAAACTGATTCAAAAAGTGATGGCATTGACAAGCTAAGTGAATAATTTTTTATTTTTAAAATATTTAAAAACAATCTGATCAAACTAATAATCTCAATTTCACAGAAATTATTACCAATACCAACTATTTCTCCACCAATTTGATTAAACTGTCTTGAAATATTTAACTGATTGTTTTGTACTTTCAAGATTTCTCCAGAATAACTAAGTCTAAGTGGCCTTTCTTTTTTTTTTAACGCACCACATGCTATCCTTGCAATTTGCGAGGTCATGTCAGATCTTACACCCATCATTTTTTGAGACAAGGGATCTAAAACTCGAAAAGAGTTATCATTTCTTTTGTTTTTTGATAAAAAAAATAAAGAATTCTCAAATTCTAATAAAGGGGGCCTAATAATGTCATAACCATTTGAACTCATAAAATCGACAAACTTTGATATAATAGCAAACTCTTTAGCTGCTAAGTCAGGCAAACTATCTCTAAAACCTTCAGGTAATAAATGACTCTTCACTTTAACAATTCTAAATTATAAAAACTCCAATCTAACCAATTTGTTAATGCAATCAAATCTTTTTTTATAATTGTTGGTCCTGTCCAAATTCTTATACCAAAGGGTGATTTTCTATATGATTGAATATCATATGCTATTTTTTCAGTCTCTAGAAAATAAATTACTTTTTTTAAGGAATTTTTATCTACTGATTTATTTAAAATAAAAAAAGATGTTGTTAAGGATCTGTGAATATTTTCTTTTACAAAATAAGAAAATAAATTATTTTTTACAATCCATTTATCTAATATTATTTTATTCTCCATACAGGTTTTTAAAGACCAATCTAATCCACCTTTAGATACAAACCATGATAAACAAAAATTAAAATCTGCCAAACATAATAACGAAGGAGTATTAACTATTCCATTTGAAGAAAATAAATCTAAAACTTTGGGTATTTTTTTTTTTTTTATATTATAATTAAGTCTTTCAATAGCCTTAGGACTCAAAACAACTATACCGTGTTGAGCTTCCGAACCAAGCGCTTTTTGCCATGAAAAAACTGATGCATCTAATTTAGACCAATCAATATCATTGACAAAAACAGCTGAAGTTATATCAGTTACAATTAATCCATCATGATTTTTTGATATCCAATCAGTATTATTTACAGACATTCCATTTGATGTTCCAGTCCAAACAAAAAAAATATCACTTTCTAAATCAATATTTTTTAAAGATGGCATTTTACCATCTAGATTTTTTCTAACTTCAGATTTATAACCAAGCCTTCTGATATCATTATACCAAGTTTCACCCCAATAATCATAAATAATGGAGGTTATTTTTTTTTCACCTAACAAAGACCAAATTACTGATTCCATGGCTCCTGAACATGATCCAGGGGTTAGAAAAATTTTATAATTTTTTGGAATTTTTAATATTTGTTTTAGCTTTTCAAAAGTTTCTTCAATATAATTTTTTACTTTAGCAGATCTATGATACCTACTTAGAAATTTAGTATTTAGCTTTTCTAATGACCATTCATTTGGTTTTTTTGTGGGCCCCGAAGAAAAAAAAGGATTTAATGGTTTTACTTTAGGTTTGATCATTATAAATTATAATACCAAGGGAAGAATATTGAAAAAGTTAACCAACATAAAATTGTTAAGGGAAGGCCAAATTTTACATAGTCTATAAATTTATAATGCCCTGGTCCCATTACTAATAAATTAGTTTGATAAGCCATAGGAGTTATAAATGAAGTATTAACAGCAAAGATAACGCTAATTGCAAATATTTTTGGATCTATCCCAACCTTTTCTGCTAGATCAAGAGCAATTGGAGTAAATAAAACTGCACAAGCATTATTTGAAATAAAATTAGTTGCAAGTGAAACAAAAATAAAAAAACAAGATAATATTACTGCAGGAGATGAACCTTCTAAAAAATGAAGCATAAGCTCTGCTAAATAACTTGCCGTGCCAGTTACTTGAATCACACTTCCAAGAGCAAGAGAAGTTACTATCAGAAGTAATAAATTACTATCAACAGCTCTTAAAGCTTGTCTTATACTTAAAATCTTAGAAAATAGCATTGCAAATACACCTAATAATCCCGAGACAACAAGAGGTAATAATTCCAATGCACTGAGCATTATAACTGTCAAAAAAATAAAAAAAGATTTATTAGCTAAATTTCTTTCCACAATTTCTGAAGACGCCCATTCCATTGGCATAATATCACTATGAGTTCTCAAACTTCTAATTGCTTTTTTTGAACCTTGAATTAATAGTACATCGCCAGGTTCAAGGGGTATCTCCGTCATGCTATTTCTGATTATTCTTGACTTTCTCTGTAATCCAATAACAACACAATCAAATCTATACCTAAAACTAACATTTTCAATAGTTTGACCAACTAAGCTTGATGAAGGGGTTACCATAGCTTCTGATAATAATTGATCTTGTTCAGGTTGATCAGTATTATAATTCTGACTTTCAAATGGTGAAGAAACTTCTTGAACAGATAAACCAATTTTTTTGGAAATTATATTACTCAAAGATTCTCGTTTTGAAGCAATAACTAAAAGATCACCTTTTTGTAGCTCAAAATCATTAAAGGGTGCAAATTCCGCATGTTCTCTTCTTTGAATCATCATTACAGTTACGTCCTCAAGTCCAGGAAAAACTCCAGATTCTGGTTTTTTTCCATTTAATGAGGAATCTTCAGGTAAAACTATCTGAGCAATAAACTGTTTTCCATCAGATCCAATTAATTGACTGGCCATTGGAGAATTATTTTTTAATAAATATTTTGAAAAAATAATTACATAGAAAATTCCAAAAAATGCAATAACACTTCCAGGTATAACAAACTCAAAAAAACTAAGTTTAATATAACTGTAGTCAGATAATGAATTAGCAACTAAGAGATTTGTACTTGATCCAATTAGTGTAGTCATTCCACCTAAAATAGCGACAAAACTCAGAGGCATTAGATATCTACTAACAGGACTACCAACTTTTTTTGCTAACTCTTGCATTATTGGAATAAATATAATGACTACTGGCGTATTATTTAAAAATGCACTTAAAATTAAGACAGCAATTAAAGAAAAAAAAAGAATAAAATTTGGATTTCTTGGAAAAAAATTTATCAATTTAGAAATAGAATTATCTAAAACTTTTGTTTGAACAACTCCTTGGCCAAGGATTAGCAAACAAAGAACTGAAATTAGACTAGTATTACTGAATCCGTTTAATATTATGGAGGGAGACAATGCATTTTCGCCATTTTCATTTTCATAAGGAAAAATAGAAAAGAAGAGCAACAAAAGAGATAATATGAAGATACTCTTAAAAACAATGGTCCACTTTTCCAGTATATAAAGCACAACTGTTAAAAATACAAAAAAAAGACTAGAAAAAATGAAAAAATCTTGAGTTTCTAAAAACATAAATAATGTATATTGAATTTAAAATAACAGTTTGTTTTTTATAATAGTTATGCAACAATTAATATTGTAAAAATGAAACTGCACATTATGTGCTCTATTAACCACAAACACGATTATAGTATAATAATTCTTAAAAATTAGAAGATCAATGTTAAAAAGATTAACTCAAAAAACCGACGAAAATCAAGATATTATTGATTTAGAATTATCAGAGCCTTTGCCAAGTTCTGAAAAAATTTATATTAAAAGTAAAAAATTTAAATCTGTTAACGTCGGTATGAGAAAAATTAATTTAGAGGATAAAAAAAATTCAATAACTGTATATGATACTTCTGGATCTTATACAGACTCTAAATATTCTCATAACATCAATAAAGGTCTTAGAAAAATTCGAGAACCATGGGTAAAAGATAGAAACAGCATAATTAATTCCAAAAAAACACCTCTTAAATTTTTAAATAAAGAAAATAATCAAGGAAGGAAGTTTCCAAATATTCCAAAAACTATTTATAAATGTAGAAAAAATAAAAAAATTTCTCAAATTTATTTTGCAAAAAAAGGAATTATTACTGAAGAAATGGAATACTGTGCAATCAGAGAAAACGAAGGTAGAGAAAAAATCCTTAATAAAAAATTTACAAAAGATGATCTTGTAACTGCAGAGTTTGTTAGAGATGAAATAGCAAGAGGTAGGGCTATTATTCCTAGTAATATTAATCATTTAGAATTAGAGCCTACAATTATCGGTAAGAACTTTTTAGTAAAAATTAATGCAAATATTGGGAACTCAGCTGTATGGTCAAATACTAAAGAAGAAGTTGAAAAGTTGATATGGGCAACTAGATGGGGAAGTGATACAGTTATGGATTTATCAACAGGAAAAAATATTCATAATATAAGAGAATGGATTATCAGAAACTCTCCTGTGCCAATTGGTACAGTTCCTATATATCAGGCACTTGAAAAAGTTAACGGAATCGCAGAGGATTTAAATTGGAGAATATTTAAAGAAACTCTTATTGAACAAGCTGAGCAAGGTGTAGACTATTTTACCATACATGCAGGTGTGAGGTTAAAATTTATACCTCTAACAGTTGAAAGATTAACAGGTATTGTTTCAAGAGGTGGGTCAATAATAGCAAAATGGTGTTTGGCTCATCACAAAGAAAACTTTTTATACGAAAATTTTGAAGAAATGTGCGAAATAATGGGTAAATATGATGTAAGTTTTTCTTTAGGTGATGGATTGAGACCTGGCAGTATAAATGATGCAAATGATAATGCTCAATTCTCGGAACTTAAAACACTTGGAGAACTTACAAAAATTGCATGGAAAAAAGATATACAAGTTATGATTGAGGGTCCTGGACACGTGCCAATGCAATTGATAAAGGAAAATATGGAAAAACAAGAGGAATATTGTGATGAAGCTCCTTTTTATACTCTTGGTCCTTTAACTACCGACATTGCCCCTGGTTATGATCATATAACAAGTGCTATAGGCGCTGCAATGATTGGTTGGTTTGGTACATCAATGCTCTGCTATGTGACTCCTAAAGAACATTTAGGATTGCCTGACAAAGATGATGTAAGAATAGGTGTGATTACATATAAAATTGCAGCTCATGCAGCTGATCTTGCAAAAAATAACAAGGGGGCATATATGAGAGATTTTGCGCTTTCTAAAGCTAGATTTGAATTCAGATGGAAAGATCAATTTAATATATCTCTTGACCCTGAAAAAGCTCAAAGCTTCCACGATCAAACTTTACCATCTGAAGGTGCTAAACATGCACACTTCTGCTCAATGTGCGGACCCAAATTTTGCTCAATGAAAATATCACATGATCTTAAAGATATTAAAAACTTTGGACAAAAAGAAATGTCAAAGAAGTTTAAAAAACTAGGAAGTAAAATTTATTTAGAAAAAAAACTAATGTCCTAAAGGTCCATATTTTAAACCTAGTTTAGGTGAATTATTTATTGTTTTTAGTATATATCTTTTAGCTAATTTAATTGACTTAATTGGATTTTCGCCACAACTAAGATAAAATGCAATTGCTGATGAGAGCGTGCATCCAGTTCCATGGGTATTATTAGTTTTAATTCTTTTATAATTAAATTTAGTAAATTTTCCTTTCTCATAAAATAAATCAGTACATATTTTCCCACATATTTCTCCACCTTTTAAAAATATAGACGCATCTGTTTTTTGAGATAAAAAATCACATGCATTATACATATCATTAAGATCTTTGATTTTTAGTTTCGTAAGAACCTCTGCTTCTATTAAGTTTGGAGTTATTATATTTGAAATTGAATAAAGATGTTCTTGACATTTTATAAATTTATTTCTTTGAACTAAGTTTTTTCCAGTTGTTGAAACAAAAACTGGATCCACAACTATAGGTATAGATTTATTTTTAAAAAAAAATGCTATTTTTTTTGCAACTAAATCATCGGGTAGCATTCCAATTTTGACTGAATCAAACCCAATATCATCATAAACAGCTTTAATTTGTGAAATTATAATTTTTGAAGGTAAACTTTGAATCTTAAATACTTTTCTAGAATTTTGAGATGTGACCGCAGAAATTGCAGTTAAGCAATATCCTCCAAGCGAGTTTATAGTTTTAATATCTGCTTGTATTCCTGCTCCCGAAGAACAATCACTTCCAGCAATTGACAGTACCTTTTTAATCTTAATATTTTTATTTTTTATCAATACTTACAACACACTCTTGGATTTTTGAAATAATATCATTAGTTTTAGCATTAGACTTAGATTGAGCCATAATTCTTAATAAATTTTCAGTTCCAGATTTTCTTACCAGAATTGAACCTTTATTTGAAATATCTTCACTCAAAGAACTAACTAACTTTGATAATTTTATATTTTTAAGTAATTTATCTGGATCTGAATATAATCTCATATTAACAAGTTTTTGAGGAAAAGTTTGATAGTTTTCCAATAAATTCGATAAACTCTTATTTTCTAACTTTAGAACAGTTAAAACTTGAAGAGCAGATAATATTGCATCACCAGTTAAACTAAAATCAGAAAATATAATATGACCAGATTGCTCTCCTCCTAAATTACATTTATATTTTTTCATTTTTTCAACTACATACCTGTCTCCAACATTAGAAATATATAGTTTTAATCCAAGATTCTTAACAAAATATTTCAAACCTAGATTTGACATTTTTGTTGCAACTAAACCTCCACCCTTCAATTGTCCTTGTTTATATAGGCTTGAACTAACTATTGCTAGAATCTTGTCACCATCAAGGATACTTCCTCTTTCATCACAAATAATTAACCTATCACCATCTCCATCAATTGCTATACCCATATCAGCATTGTTTTTGATAACTTTTTTTGCAAGGTTATCAGGATAAAGTGCTCCACAATTCTTATTAATATTTTTTCCATTTGGACTTGCTGACAACTTAATGATGTCAACACCATAATTAGAGAGTATTTCTGGTCCAATTTTGTATCCAGAACCATTCGCACAATCAAAAACAATCTTAATATTTTTGAAAGAAATTCCTTTTGGAACTATTTTGTTTACTTTATTAATGTAAGTAGAAAAATTATATTTATTATTAAAAGTTTTACCAATTAAATCAGGCATACATAGCTTTGATTTATTTTTTTTTAATATTATTCTTTCTATTTTTAACTCTTCACTATCCGACAATTTTTCTCCATATCTATTGAATATCTTCAAACCATTGTCATAAAAAGGGTTATGAGACGCAGAAATCATTATTCCAAAATCTGCTTTTAATGATTTTGTCATAAAAGAAACTAATGGGGTCGGAACTATTCCAATTAAAAAACTATTAACTCCCATTGATGAAAAACCTGAAGATAGAGCCAATTCTATCATCTGACATGAATCCCTAGTATCTTTACCAATTATAACTTTATTATTTTTAATCTCTTTATTAAATGAACAAAGCGCATAAGCTAAATTTATAAAAAATTCAGGGCATATAGGATATTTATTTACAACGCCTCTTATACCGTCAGTTCCAAAAAAAATTTTTTTCATTTTAAATCAAACGCCTAATTTACTCCACATTCCTAATGCTTGTTTTGTTTCTTTGACATCATGTACTCTAAAGATTTGAACTCCATGGTTAAATCCATATAATGCTGCTGAAATAGAACCTGGTAAACGATCTTTTGGTTTTTGAGAATCAACTAATGAAGAAATAAACCTTTTTCTTGATACACCTAACATTATCAAACAACCTAATGCATGAAAAATAGAAATATTATTAAGCAAGGATATATTTTGTTCTGAATCTTTGCCAAAACCAATACCAGGGTCAATAATAATATTTTTTCGTTTTATACCCATAGATTCACAAAATTTAATTCTTTCATCTAAAAAGTCAAATACATCTAATACAACATTCTTATAAATATTTTTTTTCATCATAGTTTTTGGGTTGCCAGGCATATGCATTAATATGATCGGCACACTATTTTCCTTTATAATCTTAATACTATTTTTATCATTATTTAAAGCACTTACATCATTAATTATTGAAACACCAGATAATATCCCAAATTTCATAGTTTCAGAATTACGGGTGTCTAAAGATATAGGAGTTTTATTTATTGATAATTCTTGAACAATCGGAAGAATTCTTAAAATTTCATCGTTTTTTTTAACTAATTTAGCTCCAGGTCTTGTTGATTCTCCTCCTATGTCAATAAAATCTGCTCCTTCATCACAAAGTTTTTTAGCTTGTATAACTGAATCTTCAAATTTAAAAAAATCATTACCGTCTGAAAAACTATCAGGAGTTATATTTAAAATACCAAAAATTAAAAATTGCTTACTTTTAAGTTTGCTTTTTAGTACATCAGGAATATCTCTTTTTTTGGTTAATTTTTTTAATAAACTTTCAATTCTGTAATTAGAATTACTTTTTAAAAATTTCAAGAAATCAGAAACATAAAATAATTTAGAACTAATTTTTTTACTTAAAGAAATAACTTCTATTTGTGTGAAAAAAACATCTTCACCTCCAACTTTAAGTGATTTCTTTTCTTTGAAAAGTTTTTTTCCAACATTTTTATCAACAAATGATAAAGGCCTTAAATAAATTTTTTTATAAGAACTCAATTTTTCAGCATTAAATCTTTAATCAAACAGCTGGTTCTGGATTAAGGGAAATTTTCTTTGATTTTGAATCTCTATCAGAACTTTTTGGTATTGATGTTTTCTTTTTTGAAACATCATTATTTGTTTTAACTTTTATTTTTTTACCTTTAATTATTTCTGCTACATCATCTCCACTTAGTGTCTCGAATTTTAACAAAGCATTTGATATTGAGTGCAGATGTTTAATATTTTTTTTCAGAACTTTTTTTGCATGATTTTCTGCGTTATCTATTAACAATCGTATTTCTTGATCAATTAATTTGGCTGTTTCTTCTGACATTGTTTTTCTTTGCGAAACAGATCTACCCAAGAAAACCTCTTCTTCGCTTTCAGTATATTTTAATGGACCAAGGAGATCACTCATTCCCCATTCAACTACCATTGCTCTCGCTTTTTGAGTTGCTTGTGCAATATCATTAGAAGCACCTGATGTAATGTTATCTTTGCCAAAGATTAATTCTTCGGCAACTCTTCCTCCAAACATCATTGCAAGTTTAGCCTTCATTTCATTTTTTGATTCTGAATACCTATCTCTTTCTGGAAGGTTCATAGTTACTCCAAGAGCTCTACCTCTTGGGATGATAGTAACCTTATGAAGTGGATCATTTCCAGGGGTAAAAACACCGACTAATGCATGACCAGCTTCATGGTATGCTGTAAGTTCTTTTTCTTTTTGTGTCATAACCATAGATCTTCTTTCAGAACCCATAAGTACTTTATCCTTAGCATCTTCAAATTCTAACATTGTAACAAGTCTTTTATTTCTTCTTGCTGCTAATAAAGCTGCTTCATTTACCAAGTTTGCCAAATCTGCTCCAGAAAAACCAGGAGTTCCTCTTGCAATAACTTTAACTTCTACATCTGGGGCGAGAGGAAGTCTTCTAATATGTACATTCAATATTTTATCTCTACCTTCTATATCTGGGTTTGGTACTACCACCTGCCTATCAAATCTTCCTGGTCTAAGTAGCGCAGGATCTAGAACGTCTGGTCTATTTGTTGCTGCAATTAAAATAACCCCTTCAGCTGCATCAAATCCATCCATTTCTACTAAAAGTTGATTTAAAGTTTGTTCGCGTTCATCATTACCTCCGCCTAATCCTGCACCACGATGTCTTCCAACTGCGTCGATTTCATCAATAAAAATTATACACGGTGCATTCTTTTTTCCTTGCTCAAACATATCTCTTACCCTGCTTGCTCCAACACCAACAAACATTTCTACAAAATCTGAACCAGATATTGTAAAGAATGGAACTCCAGCTTCTCCAGCAATAGCTCTTGCTAACAAGGTTTTACCAGTGCCAGGAGGACCAACTAAAAGAGCGCCTTTTGGAATTTTTCCACCTAATCTCTGAAATTTTGAAGGATCTTTTAAAAATTCAACAATTTCTTCAAGTTCTGCTTTGGCTTCATCAATACCGGCAACATCTGCAAAAGTTACTTTATCTTTTTTTTCATTCAATAATTTTGCTCTAGATTTTCCAAAACCCATAGCTCTTCCACTTCCTGACTGCATTTGCCTCATAAAGAAAATCCAAACGCCAATTAATAGTAGCATTGGGAACCAAGATATTAGAATATCTAATAAAGTTGGAGAGTTTGCATCAGGGGGTAAAGCAATTATCTCTATATTATTTTTTTCTAACTTTTCGATTAAATTCAAATCGCCGGGAGAATAT
>NZFI01000054.1:0-9826 GCA_002690595.1 Rickettsiales bacterium | reverse complement strand
TAAATTATAAATTTATTTCTCAATAAATATGATTAGATGAAATTATTATTTTATTAAAGAAACCTATGTTTCTTCCTCTTTATCAATCTCAATAATATTTTCAACTTCCTCTGAATCATCTCCAATACTATCATTAATATCATCATTTGGAACAATAACCTCGTCTTCAACATTTAAGTCTTCAATTTCTAATTCATCTTTTTCTTTTAATACCACTACATTCTCAGTTTTTGCAACCTTAGGAGGTCGTCCTCTTTTTGAGATATTTGTTAATATGTTTACCTCAGCTCCACAACTTGGACAAATCAAAGGATTTTTATTGAAGTCATAAAAAAGAGTTCCGCAACTAGCGCATTTTCTTTTTGTACCTTTTTCAAATTCATTTTTATTCACTTTATCACCACAAAATATTTACTTTATTTTTAATTGTTTTATTTTAATCTAACAATGAAAAAAATAAATACTCTTAAATCCTTTAAAAGTAAATCCCTTAATGGAATAATTAATGTGCCAGGAGATAAATCAATATCTCATAGAGCCTTAATTTTCCTTTCATTATCTTATGGATCCGCAACAATCAAAGGCCTGCTTGAATCTATTGATGTTTTAAATACATGCAAATCATTAAAGAAATTAGGTGTAAAGATCATAAAAAAGGGTTCAAATTACAAAGTTTTTGGAAACGGTGGGGTATTTCAGAACCCAAAAAAAGAACTCAACTTGGGTAATTCAGGTACTGGAGTAAGATTAATGATTGGAATGTTAGCATCCAGAAACGTTATTGCTAAATTTAAAGGAGATAAGTCTTTAACCAAAAGACCAATGCTTAGAATTTTAAAACCACTAAAAAAACTAGGTGCCTGTATTGAACATAAAAACGGTTTTTTACCTTTAGAGGTAAGGAAAAGTGAATTTTTATTACCATCAACTATAAATGAAACAATAGGTTCTGCTCAGGTCAAATCCGCAGTTATTTTAGCTGCATTAAATATAATAGGTACAACTACAGTTAATGAAAAGGTACCCTCAAGAAATCACTCTGAAATTTTACTTAATTACCTTGGAGCAAATCTAAAGATAATGAGTGTCAAGACTGGAAAAAAAATTCAAATCAATGGACCAATAATTTTGCAACCCAAAAATATAGTAATTCCTGGAGATTTTAGTTCAGCATCTTTTTTGATTGTTGCCTGCTTACTTTGTAAAAATAGCAAGATAATTATAAAGTCAGTAGGTATAAACTTTTATAGAGTTGGACTTCTGGAAGTCTTAAAGAAAATGGGAGGAAAAATCTCTTTAAAAAATAAAAAAGTTGAGAATGGCGAAGAGATTGCAGACATTGAGGTAGAAAGTTCTCAACTTTCAGGTAAAACAGTTGGAGGTGAAATTTCTGCAAGACTAATAGATGAATATCCAATTTTATTTGTTGCTGCATCTTTTGCAAAAGGCACTACGATATTTAAAAACTTAGAAGAATTAAAATTTAAAGAAAGTGATAGATTAAACTCTATGGCTGAAGCTCTTACAGTTTCTGGGGTTCGCCTGAAATTAAATAAAAACTCAATAACCATATTTGGTAATAAAATTCAAAAAGGTGGCTGTGTTATAAAAACATTCAAAGACCATAGAATTGCAATGTCTATGTTAATATTTGGAATGCTTTCTAATGAACCTATTCAAGTTGATGAAATTCAAATGATAAAAACATCATTCCCCGGTTTTTTTGAGCTTTTTAAAAAGATTGGAGCAAACATCAAATATGTTTAAAAATAAAAAACCAGTAGTAGCAATAGATGGAACTGCTTGTTCAGGAAAAGGAACTTTAGCAAGGAAAATAGCCAAAGTCATTGATTTTGATCACTTAGATACTGGAATCTTATACAGATATCTTGCTTTTTTATGTATTAAAAATTCGACTGAATACGAAAATATTAACCAACTATTTGAACAAAAAATAGATTTTAATTATGTAAAAACTTTAAATTTAAGAACTGACGAAATTAGTAAAAAAGCGTCAATTATAGCAAGTAAAAAAGAAGTAAGAGAATTTTTACTAAATTTTCAAAGAAACTTTTCAAATTTTCCACCAAATGGAAAAGGATCCGTAATAGATGGAAGAGATATAGGAAGTATAGTAACACCAAATGCAGAAGTAAAATTTTTCATTGATGCAAAAGTCAACATCAGAGCTTCTAGAAGACTTAATGATTTAAAGTCATTTACTTTAAAGACTTTACCTTCACTAGAAGTGATATGTTTGCAACTTAAAGAGAGAGATGATAGAGACACCAATAGAGCTAGTTCTCCATTAATTAGAGTAAAGGATGCAATTTTTATTGATACGACTAATATTTCTCCAGACGCAACCCTCAATAAAGCTCTAAAAAGTATAAAAAAAATTTTAATTAATAAAACCAATTAAACATTGCGTTTACTTTTAAAATTTTGTAATTGTATATCTCTTTTTAATTAATGAGGGTTATGGAAGAAAATTTTAATGAGTTATTAGAACAAAGCTTATCAAGTTTTAATAAAAAAGAAGGTCAAATTGTAAAGGGAACAGTTCTATTTGTTAAAAATGATAGTGTTGTCATAGATGTAGGTTTAAAATCTGAAGGTAGGATTCCTATTCGCGAATTTTTTTCTCCTGGAGAAGAGAATAACATAGAGCCTGGAGATAAATTTGATGTTTTATTAGAAAAACTAGAAAATAAGGATGGTGAGGCGATGCTCAGCAGAGAAAAAGCTCGCAAAGAAGAATCATGGATAAACCTAGAAAAATGTCTTGAAAAGAAAGAACAAATCACTGGTGTTATAACTGGAAGAGTTAAAGGTGGTTTCACGGTTGACATCAGTGGAGCCGTTGCATTTTTACCAGGAAGTCAAGTTGATCTGAGACCTATCACTGATATTTCACCTCTAATCAACAAGCCACAGCCTATGCTTATTTTAAAGATGGACAAATTTAGAGGTAACATTGTTGTTTCCAGAAGAGCAATTCTTGAAGAGTCAAGAGAAGCTGACAGATCAAAACTTTTATCTGACATCAATGAAGGTGTTCAGCTTAAAGGAATAGTTAAAAATATAACTGATTATGGAGTTTTTGTTGACCTTGGAGGTTTGGATGGGCTCCTTCATGTAACTGATCTCTCTTGGGAAAGAGTTAACCATCCATCTGAAGTACTAAAAATAGGTGATGAGATTGATGTATTAGTAATAAAATATGATCCTGAAAATAAAAGAATTAGTTTGGGTATGAAGCAACTAACAGCTGATCCATGGAAAGATATAGAATCTTCTTATGAGGTTGGAAAAATTATTAAAGCTAAAATATCTAATACGACAGACTATGGTGCCTTTGTTGAATTAAAAAAAGGTGTTGAAGGTCTCATTCATGTTTCTGAAATGAGTTGGACAAGTAAGAACGCTCACCCTAATAATTTCATTAATGTTGGAGATGAAGTTAATGTTAAAGTTTTGGAAGTAGATTTAGTAAAAAGAAGAATAAGTCTCGGACTTAAACAATGCGTTGATAACCCATGGGAAAAATTTGCAAGTTCTCATAAAACTAATGATATAATTAGTGGAAAAATTAAAAATATTACAGAATTTGGCATTTTTGTTGAACTGCCCGACTCTTTAAATGGAATGATTCATCTTTCTGATATAGACTGGGAAAAATCTGGAGAAGAGGCAATTAAAGATTATAAAGTCGAACAAGATTTAAAGGTTAAAATCTTGGAAATTAATGTTGAGAAAGAAAGAATCTCTCTCGGAATCAAACAGTTAATAAGTGGAAAAAATAAAAGCCAAGATCTTTTAAATAAAGTAATCACTTCAGTTATTAAAATCATAAATGATAATGAAATTGAAGTACTCATTAATGAAAAAACAAAAGGTTTTATTAAAAGAATAAATTTAGCAAAGCTTAAGTCTGAACAAAAGACTTCTAGATTTGCTTTAGATGAGAAAATAGATGCCAAAGTTATTGGCTTCAATAAAAAAAATAACATATATGAGCTTTCAGTTAAAGAACTTGAAATACAAGAAGAGAAAGATGCAATGAAGCAGTATGGTTCTTCATCATCAGGAGCAAGTTTGGGTGATATTCTTGGCGCAGCTCTTGAAGTTGATAAAGAAAAAAAGAAAAAAAAAGTAAAAGATAAAAAATAAGGAAATGGAGAACCTTTTTTTGAAAGATTATTTCAAAAAAAAAAAAATCATATTTATTAGAGGTTTTTTCTTTTTTATTTTGATAATGATCACATTCATTGTAATTAAAAAAGTTACATTAAAAAATAATGATTTTATTGCAAAAATTAACGTTGAAGAAATAATATTTGACAATAAGGATCTTATTGAAAAGATTGAAAAAATTGAAAATGATAGTGCACTAAAAGGGATAGTAGTTAGTGTAAATAGTCCCGGAGGAACAGTAGTAGCAAGTCAGGAATTATACAAAAAATTAAAAAAAATATCTGAAAAAAAACCAATTGTCGTGTCAATGAAAGAAGTTGCTGCCTCCGGAGGGTACATGGTTGCACTGTCAGCAAAAAAAATTTTTTGCTATGAAGGAACACTTACTGGATCTATAGGTGTGATAATGCAAACTGCTAATATCGAGTCTTTATTAAAAAAAATTGGTGTACAACCAATAATTATCAAAAGTGGTAAATTAAAAGCTGTACCTAACCCAGTTGAAAGTTTAGAATCTGAAGGTAAAGAATCGATAAAAAAAATAATTGACAATATGCATCAACAATTCTTAAAACTAGTAACTCAAAATAGAAAGATTAAAAGCGAGCATATAGATATGATTTCTGATGGTAGAATTTTTACAGGATTGCAAGCCCAGAAATTAAACCTTATTGATGAAATAGGAAGTGAAAAAGATGCAATAGATTGGTTAAAAAAGTCATTAAATATCCAAGAAAAAATTGAAATAATTGAGATTAATAGAGATAATAAATTATTAAACTCTTTAAATTTTTCTAAGTTGAAAAATATCTTTTCAACAAATAATATGGTATTTGTTAATGGTCTTTTTGCATTATGGTACCCATCATATGAATAAATCTCAACTTCTAGAACAACTTTCAAATAAATTTAAACATTTACCCTTTAGGGAGGTTGAAAAATTGTTTGAAAAAATAATACTTACTTTTGCAGATAGTCTAGCTTCGGGAGAAAGGATAGAAATAAGAGATTTTGGTTCATTTTCTATACGACATCGAGAAAAAAGAAAAGCAAGAAACCCAAAAACTGGAGAAAAAATAACAGTTGATGCTAAGAAATTAATTTATTTCAGATCCAGTAAAAAATTAAAGAGTATAATTAATGAAAAATAACCTAAAAAAGATTTTTGGATTTTTTTTTTTTTAATTTTATTTTTGTTTATTATTCCTTTTTCAATTTCTAACAAACAATTAATTCAAGTTAGCTTTTTTCCTTTTCCATACATTTATGAATTACCATTATATTTGTTAATTTTATTTTTATTTTTTTTTGGACTTTTAATAGGTTATATTCTTTCAAAATTTAAATTTTGGCTTAAAAAATAGTGTTTAACTTATTATGAAATATAAAAAGTATATATATTGTGCAATTGACTTTAAAAAAATTTCTGAAGCAAAAAATATGTTATCAAAAATAAAGAATCACATCGGGGGTATAAAATTAGGCTTAGAGTTTTTCATTGCGAATGGACTTAAAGGCATAAAACTAATTAAAAAATATAATTTACCAATTTTTCTAGATTTAAAACTTCATGATATTCCTATTACTGTATTCAAAGCATTAGAAGCTGCTCTAGATGTTGATCCTGAATATATCTCTGTCCATATTACTGGTGGTTCAAAAATGATAGAACTTATTACCAAAAAAAAGAGGTATACAAAATTAATCGGAATAACGATGCTGACTAGTTTAGAGCAAGATGATATTAAAAGTTTTGGTATAAAAGTTTCACCAAAAAATTATGTAAAAAAATTAGCTGAAATTGCATACAAAAATGGCCTTGATGGCATAGTTAGCTCTCCAAAAGAACTGAAATATCTTCGACAAACTTACTCAAAAAATTTTATAATTATTACTCCTGGGATTAGATTAAATGATGATACATCTGAAGATGATCAAAAGAGAATTCAATCGCCCGGAGAAGCAGTTTTTAATGGCTCAAATATATTGATTATAGGAAGGCCAATAACTAAAGCAAAAAATCCAATTAAATCATTAGAACTAATAGATGAAGATATAAATCAAAGATTAAATAGGTTATAGGAGAATTAATGGTAGAAGTAAAAATATGTGGTATTAATACTCCTGAAGCAATGAAAGCAGCATCTAGAGCTGAATTTATTGGTTTTGTTTTTTATCAAAAATCTATTAGATTTATAAATGCTGCAATAGCTAAAGAATTAGCAAAACTTTCTCCAAAAAAACAAAAATTAGTTGGTTTATTTGTTAATTCTGAAAATAATGTCATTGAATATATAAACGAATTTGTTGGATTAGATATTATTCAGCTTCATGGAGAGGAAAGTATAGAAAAAATAAGGTACCTTAAACAAAAATTAAAAAAACCAATAATAAAATCAGTTCCAGTTTCATCTAAAAATGATATAAAAAAATATAAAGATTATATAGGAGTTTGTGATATGTTTTTGTTTGATTCTAACCCAGGAACTAATAAACTTCCGGGAGGAAATGGAAAAATTTTCAATTGGAAAGTTTTAGATGGTTTTACACCCTCAAAAAAGTGGATGTTAGCTGGTGGTTTAAATAATAATAACCTTAAAGAAGCCATAAAAATTACAAAGGCACCAATAGTTGATGCTTCTTCTGGATTGGAGAAAAAAAAAGGTATTAAATGTCCACTAAAAATAAAAGAATTTATTAAACTTGCTCACTCAATTAAACATGAATAGAAAGATAAATTTTAATAAATTCCCTGATAGTAAAGGGCACTTTGATGAATTTGGTGGAAGGTTTGTTGCTGAAACATTAATGCCACTAATCATAAATGTAGAAAAAGAATATTTGAAAGCAAGAAAAGATTCAAAATTCAAAAAAGAATTCAATTACTATTTAAAGAATTATGTTGGCAGACCTAGCCCTTTATATTTTGCAGAAAGGGTTACTAAAAAAATTGGCGGTCCAAAGATTTATTTTAAACGAGATGAATTAAATCATACTGGCGCTCACAAAATTAATAATTGTGTTGGTCAAATTCTACTTGCTAAAAGAATGGGTAAAAAAAGAATTGTAGCAGAAACTGGTGCTGGACAACACGGACTTGCAACTGCAACTGTTTGTGCATTATTTGATCTTAAATGTATTGTTTATATGGGTGAAGAAGATATTAGAAGACAAGCACCAAATGTTTTTAAGATGAAACTACTTGGTGCCGAAATAATCCCTGTAAAATCTGGAACAGCAACATTAAAGGATGCTATGAATGAAGCTCTAAGAGACTGGGTATCAAATGTTGAAAATACATTTTATGTAATCGGGACAGCTGCAGGCCCACATCCATACCCCATGATGGTTAGAGATTTCCAATCAGTTATTGGAATTGAAGCAAAAAAACAAATTTTAAAAGCGGAGGGAAGACTACCAACAATTTTACTAGCTTGTATTGGAGGAGGTTCTAATGCGCTCGGCTTGTTTTATCCTTTTTTAGATAACCCAAAAATAAAAATGATTGGTGTTGAAGCAGGAGGACATGGAATTTCCACTAAAAAACACGCTGCATCAATTTCAAAGGGTAAACCTGGCTTTCTTCACGGAAATTATACATATTTACTTCAAAATTCTGAAGGACAAGTCATTGATGCACACTCTATATCTGCTGGATTAGATTATCCAGGAATTGGTCCAGAACATTCTTGGCTCAAAAAAATTGGTAGAGTTAATTATGTCAACGCAACTGACAAAGAAGCACTTGATGCTTTCCAACTTTGTTCAAAACTTGAAGGCATTATTCCTGCCTTAGAGCCATCCCATGCATTAGCGTATTTAATAAGAATGGGGAAAAAATTAAGAAAGAATGATTTAATAATAATGAATATGTGTGGTAGAGGAGATAAAGATATTTTTTCTGTTTCAAACAAACTAAATTTCAATCTTGATGAGTTTTATGACAAGGATTAGTGAAAAATTTAAGGAATTAAAAAAAAGAAAAAAGAAAGCATTAGTATCATTCATCTCTGCAGGAGATCCAAGTGTTGATGTGTCAAAAAAAATCTTGGAAATACTCCCTGCCTCTGGTGTTGATATTATTGAACTAGGCATCCCATTCTCTGATCCAATGGCGGATGGTCCTATAATTCAAAGATCCAGTCAAAGATCAATTCATTCTGGTTTTACCACTCAAAAAGCATTTGATATGGTAAAATTTTTCAGAAAAAGTGACAAAAAAACACCTATCATATTCATGGGTTACTTTAACCCTATATTTCAATTTGGACTAAAAAAGTTTTTTAATGAGGCATCAAAAGTAGGAGTGGATGGGATAATAATAGTAGATCTCCCCCCTGAAGAAGAGGAAATATTAAACCCATATATAGAAAAAAAAAATATTGATATTATTAGATTAATAACTCCAACTACTAATAAAAAAAGACTAAACACTATCTTAAAAAAATCTGGAGGATTTTTATACTATGTTTCTATTATGGGGATAACCGGAACAAAAGTTCCTCCATTAGAAAAAGTAAAAAATTCAGTAGAAAAAATAAAACTTAAAAATAATCTACCTGTTGTGGTAGGGTTTGGAATAAAAACAAAAGAGCAAGTTTCTTCAATTTCTAAATTTGCTGACGGATCAGTTATTGGTTCGTCTTTAGTAAAGATTATTGAAGATTCTATAAACTCAGGAAATAAGAAAAGCTTATATATAAATATAAAATCTTTTTTGAGAAAGTTAGAGTTATCATGCTACTACAAATAGGAACTTAATATGAACTGGATTACTGATTTTGTCAGACCAAAACTTCAAGCAATTGTTGGTAAAAAAGAAGTTCCAGATAATCTTTGGGAAACATGTTCTAACTGTGGGCAAATGCTTCTTAAAAAAGAATTAGAAAAAAATTTACATGTATGTACAAGTTGTGGAAACCATTTTAGAATTTCTCCAGAGGAAAGACTAAACCTTTTTTTTGGAAAAAACTTTAATATTATAGAAACACCAAAAGTAAAATCAGATCCATTGAAATTTAAAGACAAGCAAAAATACTCAGAAAGACTTAAGAATTCACGAAAAAAAAATAATAAACAAGATGCAATTATTGTTGCTTCGGGTTCTTTTGAAGAAAATAAAGTTGTATGTGTAATATTTGATTTTAAATTTATGGGTGGTTCTATGGGAATAGCTGTTGGTGAAGCAATCCTAACTGCTTCTGAATATTCAAAAAAAAATAAATTACCCCTTATCATAGTTTCCTCATCTGGAGGAGCCAGAATGCAGGAAGGTATTTTAGCTTTAATGCAAATGCCAAGAACAATAATTGCAATAAATAATTTGTCTAAACAAAAAATTCCATTTATTTCGGTATTAGCAGATCCTACAACTGGTGGAGTTTCTGCTTCATATGCGATGTTAGGGGATATTGTGATTGCAGAAAAAGGAGCTACTATTGGTTTTGCTGGTAGTCGGGTAATAGAGGAGACTATAAAAGAAAAACTACCTCAAAACTTTCAAAAATCTGAATACTTACATAGTAAAGGAATGGTGGATATTGTAGTTCATAGAAACAAGCTAAATGAAACTATAAAAAATACTTTAAATCTATTAAAAAATAATAATATTTAATTTTGTGCTTAGATC
>NZFI01000053.1:0-11331 GCA_002690595.1 Rickettsiales bacterium | reverse complement strand
TGAAGCTTACTAAGGATTTGAAAATTAAGTTGTTTGCTGATGGAGCAAATATTGAAGATATTTTAGATTTAGATAAAAATCCATTTATCAAAGGTTTCACTACTAATCCAACTTTAATGAAAAAAGCTGGTATCAACGATTATGAAAAGTTTTCAAAAGATTTATTGGAAAAAATAACTAATAAACCAATTTCTTTAGAGGTCTTTGCTGATGATTTTTCTGAAATGAAAAAACAAGCGTTTAAAATTAATTCATGGGGTGAAAATATATATGTAAAAATACCTATAATGAATACATTAGGACAAAGTTCTAAAAATTTGGTTAGAGAATTATCAAATGAAGGTATTTGTCTAAATATCACTGCAATAATGACTACTAAACAAGTTTCGGAAATTATAGATGTTCTAAATGATGATGTTGCATCAATTATTTCAGTTTTCGCTGGAAGAGTCGCAGATACAGGTGTTGACCCCGTTCCTCATATGATAAAATGTAAAGAAATATTAAAAAATAAAAAAAAAGCTGAATTACTCTGGGCAAGTCCAAGAGAACTACTAAATGTTTTTCAAGCTGATTCTATAGATTGTGATATTATAACTGCTACTAGCGATATTCTGAAGAAGTTGGAACTTGTCGGAAAGGATTTATTAGAATTTTCTAATGAAACAGTTAAAATGTTCAGAGATGATGCTTTAAAAGCTGGCTTTAAGATTTAAAAAATTATATGAAAATACTTATAACAGGAGGTTCTGGCTATATTGGAAGTTTGCTTTGTCCTTTTTTACTAAATAAAAGTCATTCTTTGAGAGTTTTAGATACTTGCTATTTTGGATATGATTTTTTGCCTCATGAAAATAAAAATTTTGAATTAATCAAAGGTGATATCAGAGATTTAAGTCTTGTAGAAAAGTCACTACAAGGAATTGATACTGTTATACATTTAGCTTGTATTTCAAATGATGCTAGCTTCGAATTAGATGAACAGTTAAGTACAACAATAAACCTTGATGCCTTTGAGCCATTGGTCAGAAAATCAAAAGAATCAGGTGTAAAGAGATTTGTATATGCTTCTTCAAGTTCAGTGTATGGTCTTTCAGACAAAAAAGATGTAAAAGAAGATCATCCATTGATACCACTTACATTATATAATAAGTTTAAAGGTCTTTGTGAGCCAATATTATTTAATTATACAGATGAAAATTTTACTGGGGTCATTTTTAGACCGGCAACCGTTTGTGGTTTTGCACCTAGAATGAGGTTTGATTTATCAGTAAATATTTTAACAAATCATGCAATAAATAATAAATTGATAAAGGTATTTGGAGGAAATCAAATGAGACCAAATCTTCATATACAAGATTATTGTGATGTTGTTGATTTATTTATTAATATTGAAAAAGAAAAAATTCAAAATGAAATATTTAATGTAGGCTTTCAAAATATGACAATTAATAATCTTGCTGAACTAGTAAAGAAAACAGTGGAAAGGTATTTTGAAGATTTTAATGTTTCAATTGAAAAAACATCTTCAAATGACAATAGATCTTATCACATTAATTCCGATAAGATTTACAGTGCTTTAGGCTTTAAACCTAAGAAATCAATTGAAAATGCAATTGAGGATATATGTAATGCATTTCAAAAAAATATGTTTGATGATTCAATGAATAATACCTCGTATTATAATGTAAAAAAAATAAAAGAATTAAAAATTAAATGAAAAAATTACTTGTTACCGGAGGTGCTGGTTTTATTGGATCTCATATGGTAGATCTATTATTAGAAAAAAATTTTAAAGTTTTAATTTTAGATAATCTCTCAACTGGCCATGAGAAAAATATTTCACATTTAAAAAAAAATCCCAATTTAGATGTTAAATTTGCAGATTGTTGCAGTATTAATAATAAAGATAAATTTTTTAAAGGAATTGATGGAGTTTTTCATTTTGCTGGGATTGGTGACATTGTTCCTTCTCTTGATGAACCATCTAAATATATGAAAAATAATATAGAAGGTACTGTTAATATGCTTGAAGTTGCAAGGTTTAATAATGCAAGTAAATTTGTTTATTCTGCTTCTTCATCCTGCTATGGATTAGCTAAAACTCCTACAAATGAAAGCCATATGATTGATCCACAATATCCTTATGCATTATCTAAATATTTGGGGGAAAGAGCTGTTTTACATTGGAACAAAGTTTATAAACTTCCAATAAACTCAATTAGAATATTTAATGCTTATGGACTAAGAGTTAGAACAACTGGGGCTTATGGTGCTGTTTTTGGTGTTTTTTTAAAACAAAGATTATCTAAAAAATCATTAACTGTTGTTGGAAGTGGAGAGCAAAAAAGAGATTTTTTATATGTTACTGATGTTGCAGAAGCATTTTATAGGGCTTATCAAACTAAGCTTACAGGTCAAATTTGGAATTTAGGTGCTGGAAATCCACAATCTATTAATTATTTAGTTAAATTAATTGGTGGAGAAGTTGTTTATATTCCCAAAAGACCAGGTGAGCCTGATTGTACATGGGCAGATATAACAAAAATAACAAAGGATTTAGAATGGAAACCTAAAGTAAGCTTTGAAGATGGTGTTGAATTAATGATTAAAAATATTAATAATTGGTCAGATGCACCACTTTGGAATAAAAAAAATATTAATGAAGCCACAAAGAATTGGTTTAAATATTTAGGTTAGATATGAAAAAAACAATAAAAGATCACTTCAAGCATAAAATCAAGTCTATTTCTGAAATTATTAAAATTACTGGTAAATTTCCAAGAAAAAAGAAATTAATATTATGCCATGGTGTTTTTGATATTGTTCATCCAGGACATCTTCGACATTTGGTTTATGCTAAAAGTAAAGCTGATTATCTTGCAGTAAGTGTTACTTCAGATAAATATATTGACAAAGGTATTTATAGACCTCATGTTCCTGAGGATTTGAGAGTAGCTAACCTTGCAGCATTTGAAATAGTTGATTTTGCATATGTAGATGATAATAAAACACCTTTAAACAGTATTGAAAAATTAAAACCAGATTTATTTGCCAAAGGTTATGAATATACTTCTGGTAATGTAAGTACTAATAATGAAGTTAAAATTATTAATAAATACGGCGGTGAAACCTTATATACACCTGGAGATATAGTTTTTTCTTCATCTAAAATTCTTGAATCCAAATTACCTAAATTAAAATATGAGAAATTACTAAACTATCTAGAATCTGCTAATCTTGAAATTGAAGATTTAAAGAATACATTACAAAATTTTAAAAATAAAAAAATTCACGTTGTCGGTGATACAATTGTTGATTCTTTGACTGAATGCTCAATGTTAGGAGGTCAATCTAAAACTCCAACTATGAGTGTTAAATATGAAAATAAAATTGATTTTGTTGGGGGTGCGGGTATTGTTGCTAAACATTTAGCATCTGCTGGCGCAAATGTAAATTTCACTACTGTACTTGGAGATGATGAACTTAGAAAATTTGTAGTAAACGATATTTCAAAAACAAAAGTTAACATTAATGTAGTCAAGGATATATCAAGACCAACTACTAATAAAAATGCTATTCTTGTTGATAATTATAGACTTTTAAAGATTGATACTCTAGAAAATAATTCAATTAATGAAAAAATTTTAGCAAGAATTATTAATAATATTAAAAATATTAAAGCTGAGGCTGTAATATTCTCGGATTTTAGACACGGAATTTTTAATTCAAATACAATTAAATATCTTTCAGAATCTATTTCTAAAAATGTATTTAAAGTTGCCGATAGTCAAGTAGCTTCGAGATGGGGAAATATTTTAGATTTTAAAAGGTTTGACCTTATTACTCCCAATGAAAAAGAAGCAAGGTTTTCACTTGGTGACCAAGATACTGGTGTGAGACCATTGGCAGCTAAACTTATAGAGAAATCAAAATGTAAAAATATTATTTTTAAAATGGGTGAAAGAGGTTTACTAGCATCTTCATCAAATAAATTAAGTAACTTAGATAATTTTTTTTCATTAGAAAGTTTTACTGATAATGCTATAGATCCTGTAGGTTCTGGGGATGCTTTGCTTGCTTACTCTACACTTTCTATTTTAGAATCTGGTTCAATTGTTATAGCTGCAATTTTAGGTGCTATTGCTGCGGCATGTGAATGTGAAAAATATGGAAATATTCCAGTCACACCAGAAGATGTTTTTTTAAAATTAAAGAAAATAGAAGATAATATAAATTTTAAACATACATAGAGATTAAATTTGCGTTGCATTATTATTGGTTTTGGAGTTCAAGGAAAAAAAAGAAAAGCTTTCGCAAAAGATGATTGTGTTGCAACAGTTGACCCGTTTAATCCTGATTCTGATTATAAAAGTATCTACGATGTTGATTTAAATAGTTTTGATTCAGCATTGTGTTGTACACCTGACAAACCTAAGTTTGAAATTCTTAAATATCTTTTGACCAATAAAAAACATTGTCTTGTTGAAAAGCCTCTATGGACTCAAAAACAAAAAGATATTATCAATCTCGAGAAAATTGCTAATAAAAATAATGTATTATTGTACACATCTTACAATCATAGATTTGAACCTCATTTTATAGAGGTCAAAAATATTTTAAAAAAAAAATTATTAGGAAAAGTTTATCATTGTAGGTTATTTTATGGTAACGGGACAGCACAACTGGTAAAACAATCTAAATGGAGAGATAAGGGATCAGGAGTTCTTCATGACTTGGGAAGTCATCTACTTGATACAATAAATTATTGGTTTAATATTAAAAAGCATGATTGGAAACTGTTATATTCCGATAGATATGAAAATAAATCACCAGATCATGTTGTTATATTTTCTAAAATGAAAAAACCAAGAATACAATTAGAAATGACTTTATTATCATGGAGAAATTCCTTTTACTGCGACATTATTGGTGAAAAAGGAAGTATTCATATTGAATCTCTTTGTAAATGGGGTCCATCAAAATTTATATTTAGAAAAAGAGTTTTGCCTAGTGGGAAACCAAAAGAGAAATCAAAAATATTAATTAAAGATGATCCTACTTGGGAGGAAGAATATAAATTTTTTAAAAAAAATATAAAAAAAATTACTAAAACAGATTTAACCAATGATTTATTTATACTAGATGAACTGAATAAATTAATCAGGAATAGATAGGTAGGATTTATGATAATAGGATTTGCTGGTATGACTCATCTTGGTCTTGTTACTTCGATTTCATATGCAAATAAAGGTTTTAACATTGTATGTTATGATAAAAATAAAAATAAAATTGAAAATATTAAAAAAAACATTTTTCCAATATCTGAACCAAAAATTATAGATAAAAAAAAAGAAAATGAATCTAAGCTCTTTTTTTCTTCTGATTTAAATGCTCTGAAAACCTGCGATTTAGTATATATTTCTTGGGATGTTTTAACAGATAAGAATGGAAATAGTAATTTATTACCTTTAAAAAGTCTTATTAATGAAGTAATTAAAGTTATTAAAAAAAAAGGGATCTTAGTTATATTATCTCAAGTGTCACCTGGTTTTACAAGAAATATTAATTTTCCAAAAAAAAGACTATTTTATCAAGTTGAGACATTAATTTTTGGAAAAGCATATGAAAGAGCATCAAACCCAGAAAGATTTATAATTGGTTGTTATAAAAAAAATGTAAAAAATATTTTTACAGATTTTTTAGAAACCTTTAAATGTCCAATTTTACAAATGAAATATGAGAGTGCTGAGTTAGCAAAAATCTCTATCAATATTTTTTTAGTTTCTTCTGTAAGTGTTACAAATACTCTTTCAGAAATTTGTGAATCTATTGGAGCTGATTGGAATGAAATTTTACCCTCTTTAAAACTTGATAAAAGAATAGGAAAGTATGCATATTTAAAACCAGGTCTTGGTATCTCTGGAGGTAACTTAGAGAGAGATCTTGGTTCATTAATTAAGATAGGAAAAACAAAAAAAACTAATGTAAACTTAATAAAAGCTTTTGTTGAAAATAGTATTTATCAAAAAAAGTGGGCAGTCAAAAAAATAAAAGAAATTCAAAAGCATACGAAAATAAATCAAATTGCAATATGGGGATTATCATATAAAGAAAATACTAATTCAATAAAAAATTCGCCATCATTAATAACAATTAATTTATTAAATATAAAAAAAATACTTGTCCATGATCCTGTTGTTGAAAAATTAGATTTTAAAAATAAAAATATTTTTAGATTTACAAAATTAGATGAAACTTTGTATGATTCTGATCTTTTGGCAATTTTAACACCATGGGATCAATATAGAAATTTTTCTATTAAAAGAATTATAAAAGGTTTAAAAAAACCAATAATTATTGATCCTTACAACGTTTTTAAAGATCAGCTAGAAAATATGAAAGAAATTGATTATTACTGTTTAGGAAAAAAAATTAATATTTAAAAATGTTAGAACATAAATTAAAAAAAAATTTAAAACCAAAAAGAGTAATTATTTTAGGAAAAAATAGTTTTATCGGAAAAGAAGTAATTCAACTTTTAAAATTACATGAAATAAATTTTAAAGCATTTGGAAAAAAAGATATCGATCTAGAAAAAGAAAATTCATATAAAAAATTATCAAAAAACATAAAAGAAGATGATTGTTTAATTTTAATTTCTGCAAGGGTTCCCGTTAAAAATATTGGAATGTTCAAACAAAATCTTTCAATTATAGAATCAATGATAAAGGCTATAAATATTGTCCCAGTTCAACATGTAATTAATATTAGCTCTGATGCGGTTTATGAAGATATTTTAAAACCTATGAATGAAAATTCAAAAAAATCTCCTAATTCTCTTCATGGTTTAATGCACTTAACGCGCGAAACTTTACTTAAAGAAAATGTTGAAAAAAAAAGATTAGCTATTTTATGTCCAACTTTAATTTATGGAAAAAATGACCCTCATGATGGATATGGTCCAAATAAGTTTTATAGACTCATTAAGGAAAATAAAGATATCATTTTATTTGGAAAAGGAGAAGAGAGAAGAGATCATGTATTTGTTGAAGACGTAGCAAAGATTATTCTTTATGTAATTTTAAGAAAAAGTTATGGCAGCCTGAACATAGCCACAGGAATTTTAAAAAGTTTTAACGATTGTGCTCAATTATTAAAAAAAATATATAAAAAAGATATCAATATTATTTTTACTAAAAGAGTTGGTGAAATGCCACATAATGGTTATCGGGCATTTAATATAAAACATACAAAGAGTTTATTTCCCGGTTTTCAGTATACTAAACCGGTAGATGGTTTTAAAAAATTTAAAGAGTAAAAATGGGAAATCAAATAAACTTGTTAAGCTCTTTGCCAAAGTCAAAAAGAAACTTAAGTAATAGAACAGTAAAAAAAAGCTTAGAAATAATTAAAATTTCAAAACAATACGGAAAAATGTACTTTGATGGTCCCAGAGAATATGGATACGGAGGTTATAAATACGATGGTAGATGGGTCAGTGTAGCTAGAGATATAATTAAATATTATGGATTAAAAAAAAAAGATAGGGTATTAGATATAGGTTGCGCAAAAGGTTTCTTAGTGAATGATTTAATGAATGTTCTTCCTGGATTAGAAGTTTTTGGACTAGATATTTCAGACTATGCAATAAAAAATTCACATCCAGAGGTTATTGGTAGAATACATAAAGGTAGTGCAGATCATTTACCTTTTTCAAACAATTCTTTTGATTTAGTTATTTCATTAGATACTATTCATAATTTAACTAAAAACAGAGTTATAGTTGCTCTTCAAGAAATTCAAAGAGTTACAAAAAAAAATTCATTTATAAGGGTTGATAGTTATAGAAATGAAAAAGAAAAAAAGGTTTTTGAGGACTGGGTTTTAACTGCTGAATGTCATGATTACCCTAATGGTTGGCTTGAAATATTTAAACAAGCTGGTTATAAGGGAGATTATTATTGGACAATTATTAATTAAAAAATAAAAAGAAGGGTTATTTATTATGTCAGGAAAGAAATACGTAGTTATTGGAGCGGGCGGTTCATTTGGAATTCATACATGCTTTTATCTTTTAGAACATGCTGAACCTAAAAAAGTCATAGGTATTGGAAGAAACCCACTGAGAGAAGAACCATTTTCACTTAATATTAATAAATTACAAAGGTATGAATATCACGCAAGACATATTTATCACGAACAAGATTTACTTTTTGAATTACTTGATGAAGAAAAACCTGATGTAATAATAAATTTTGCTGCACAAGGAGAAGGAGCTGTATCATGGAAACATTCTTGGAGATTTTTTGAGACTAATTCAGTTGCTCTGGCTAAATTCTCTGAGGAATTGAATAAAAGAAATTGGTTAAAACATTTTATACAAATAGGAACATCAGAAATGTATGGTTCAGTTGAATATCCGGTTAAAGAAAATGAGCCAATTAAACCTACAAGTCCATATGCAGCATCAAAGGTAGCATTTGATATGTATTTGATGTCTATTAATAAATTTTTAGATTTTCCAATGACTATTGTTCGTCCTTCTAATTGTTATTGTCCTGGTCAACTTCTTCATAGAGTTATTCCTAAGTCCATTTGGTGTGGTCTAACTGGGAATAAATTACCACTTCACGGAGGTGGTAAAGCAGAAAAATCTTTTCTTCATGCAAGAGATTTAGCTAGAGCAATACATTTAATTTCTGAGTCTGATCCACAGGGTGAAATTTTTAATGTAGGACCAATAAACCCAACTTCAATTAGAGAAGTTGTAGAAAGATGTGCAAACTCTTTAAACATTTCAATAGATAAATTAGCAGAAATTACAGATGATAGGCTAGGTCAAGATAGCCGATATTGGTTAGACTCTTCTTTGATAAAAGAAAAATTTGGATGGGAGCAAGAAATTATGTGGGACCAGGGACTTGATGAGATGGTAGAGTGGGGTAAAAAATATTTTAATCAAATTAAAGATTATCCAACTAATTATGTATTAAGAGCTTAGTTTTTATGAATAAAAGATCATATCTTTCTCCAAAAAACTCTAAGAGTAGATGTAATTTTTATAGAAAAGAAATTCTTAAAATTTCTCAGAGTGTTCCTGCTTTGCATATTGCACCTGCTTTTTCATGTATTGAGATTTGTGATTTAATTTATAACCATTTAATTAAATGGAAAAATAGTAAGCCTGATGACGTTTTTTTAATGTCAAAAGGTCATGGCTGTATGATTCAATATGTTATTCTTAAAGAAAGAAAGCTACTAACTGAAAAAGATCTGAAGTTTTATTGCAAACCAAATGGTCGCCTGGGTGCTCATCCAGATTATGGTGTGCCTGGAATTGAAGCATCAACGGGTTCACTTGGTCATGGTATGGGAATATCCGTTGGAATGGCATTTGCTGATATGGCCCAAAAAAGAAAAAATCTTGTTTATTTAGTTTTAAGTGATGGAGAATGTCAAGAGGGTTCAACTTGGGAAGCAGCAATGATGGCTGGAAATTTAAAATTAAGTAACTTAATTGCTTTTGTTGATATGAATGATTTTTCTGGTTTAGAAAGAATGAGTGAAGGTCATCCAGCTTTTCATCCTTTGTCTGAAAAATTTGAATCTTTTGGTTGGGAAGTATATGAAGTTGATGGTCATTCAACTGAAAAAATGAAAAAAGTAATTTTAAATAGATCTAATATGAAAAAACCCCTTGTCATTATTTGTAAAACGATAAAGGGTAAGGGTGTGAGTTATATGGAAAATGTTCCAATATGGCATTATAGATCTCCGAGCAAAGATGAGTTTATACTTGCAATGAAAGAATTAAATGAGAAATAAATTTGCAGATATTTTTTATAATTTAGGTAAAAATGATTCAAAATTACATCTTGTAGTTGCAGATATATCTCCTGCGGGTTCTATTTCGAGATTTAGGGAAGAGTTTCCAAATAGATTTATTAATACTGGTGTTGCTGAACAAGTTATGATTGGTATGGTAGCCGGAATGTGCCAAAGAGGATTAAGGCCTTTTGCCTATACTATTGCAACTTTTTCATTATTTAGACCTTATGAATTTGTAAGAAATGATCTTTGTTATCAAAATTTACCTGTAACAATAGTTGGAATTGGCGGAGGGGTTACCTATTCAACTTTGGGAGGAACTCATCATGCAATGGAAGATATCAGTATAGCTTCATCTATACCAAATATGAATATTATAGCTCCATGCGATCCTAATGAAACTGCTGAAGCTACTAAATGGTGTGCAAAACAAAAAAAAGGTCCTGTTTATTTAAGATTAGGAAAAGCAGGAGAACCAAACCTCTCTCAATCTGCTGATGAAAATTGGAAGTTTGGAAAAATAAGAACCATTAGAAAAACAACTGGAAAAATAGCTGTTATTACCTACGGTGCAATAGCATCTATTGCTCAACAAGTTACAGATAATCTTGAATTATCAGGAAAAAATCCATCTTTATTTTTCTGTTCTACAATTAAACCACTTGATAAAGAAAAAATTATTATTTTACTTAAAAACTATAAAAAGATTTTAGTTATTGAAGAAACAGTGCCATCAGGGAGTTTAGGAGAAAAAATTCAAGTTCTTGCATATCAAATAGGATCTCGTTCAAAGATTTTTTCGTTTACATTAAAAGACAAGTTTATCCATTTTTATGGTAATCATTCCCAACTTCTTCAAAAACATGGATTAGATGTTAAAAATATAATTAATAAAATTAATGTTAAGTAATAATTATGAAGAAACTTGCTATTAATGGTGGAAATCCAATTATAGAACATAAAATGCCTGCAAGAATTGCATTTGGAGTTAAAGAACAAAAAATGATCTCTAAAGTAATTAATTTTTATAAAGCACAAAATGCAGATCCAGGTTATCAAGGTTTTTTTGAAGAAGAGTATTGTAAAGTATTCTCGAATTATCTAGGGGGAGGTTATTCTGACGCAGTTGCAACAGGTACAATAGCAGTATATATTGCGATTGCTGCATTAAAACTAGAAAAAAATTCTGAAGTTTTATGTTCGCCAATTACTGATCCAGGTACAATCTCTGCCATTACATTAAATGGATTAATACCTAAATTAGTAGATTCTGAAAAAAATAGCTACAACACAAGTTTTCTTAAAATAATTGAAAGAATTAATTCTAAAACTAAAGCAATTGTTTTAGTTCATAGTGCAGGATATTCAATTGATATGAAAAAAATTATAGAATTAGCAAAAAGCAAAAAAATAAAAATTATTGAAGATTGCAGCCAAGCACATGGAGCAGAATTTAATAATAAAAAGGTGGGAACCTTTGGAGATGTATCAGCATTTTCA
>NZFI01000052.1:0-8937 GCA_002690595.1 Rickettsiales bacterium | reverse complement strand
AATTTTTTAACTTTTTCAGAAAATTTTTGTCATTTTCTATAAAATTTAATTTTTTAAGTATTTCCTTTTCGCAGAAATCTGAATCAATAACATTATTTGATCTTTCACGACCACTTTGACGAGAACCAATATTTATAACTGGAAGTTTAAAACTAGCTGCCTCTCTAATGCCTGAAGAAGAATTACCAATCATAAATTCAGCATTTCTTAATAATAAAATAAAATCTTCAGATCTTAAATTTTTTATAATTTTTATATTTTTTAATTTTTTTATGTTGTTTAGAATATAGTTACAACCTGGATCTGTATTGGGGACAAAGCTCAAAACTTCATAGGTTCGAGAAATTTTTTTTATGGCATTACATACTTTTTTGAAAAGAATTTTAGCTTCATTTAGGTTTGTAGTAACTGAGTGCATTATAAAGATACAAAATTTATTTTTTATTTTTAAATTTGATTGTAAATCTTTAAAATTATTTTTTTTATTAATTTCTTTCTCAAGAATGTCTGTATATGGACAACCAACATGAAATACATTGCTAGGTTTTTCTCCCATTTGAATTAATCTTTTTGCAGAAACTTTTGTTGCCACAAAATGAAAATGTGATAACTTTGAAACTGCATGTCTAATTGATTCATCAATAGTGCCACTAACTTCTCCACCTTGAATATGAATTATTGGTATATTCATTAGTGCGCAAATTGAACCAATGGCAAGTGTTTCAACTCTATCAACTGTTACAAGAGCAACTTTAGGTTTAATTTTTCTTATAACCTTTATTATACCACCTGCACATTTTACAAATGCATTTGCATTCCCAGCCAAAGAATCATCAAGTGGTTCATTAAACATTTTTACTTTAGCATTAATATAAAAACCATCTTCAATAATATCATTAATAGTATTTCCAGAAGATTTTAATAGATGTGAACCAGTAACAATAAGTTTTAGATCAAAGAGTTTATGATTTCTTAGTTTTTCAAGTACACTTTTTATTCTTGGATAGTCAGCTCTTGTTCCTGTAAAAGCACATATCTTAATTATTTTATTCGACGTCATTTTTTTTTATTTGTTCTCCTGAATTAATATTATTTTTTGATTTTTTGCCAATAATAGAATTGAAATCATTAGCATTATAATATCCTGTTCCTGGTCTTTTTACCCATATATTATCTTTCGAAAAAGTTTGACCTTTTTTAATTTCTTTAATTGACACAACTGAACTGAAAGCAAATTTTGCTACTTCTATTTCAGATTTTACTATACCTTTTTTTCCACCTCTCATATTAAAAATTCTTTTTGATCCTTCAACAAGTTCTAGACATTGTTTTCCATTCATAGAGCATTTGATATCTGGACCTTTTCTTGTTAAATAATCTGTAAAATGTCTTTCTATTAAGTCTGCACCAAGAGCTAGTGCACTAAAAGATGCAAGATTACCAATAGTATGATCAGAAAGTCCAACCGGGATACCTTTAAAATTATTTATTAATTCTAACATGGCACCTAATCTTACGTCAGAATCATTTGTTGGATAAGAATTAGTTGTATGCATCAATGCAAATTGAATCTTATTTTTTTTTAAAATAGCAACTGATTTTTTTACATCAAGAATACTATTCATACCTGTACTTAAAATTATAGGTTTTTTAAACTTACATATGTGTTCTATTAGAGGGTAATTATTACATTCACCTGATCCAATTTTGAATGCAGGAACATTTATTTCATACAAAAAATTTGCTGCAGCTCTTGAAAAAGGAGTGCTAATATAAGTAGCACCCTTTTCTTCAACAAACTTTTTAAGATTTATTTCATCATCTTTTGATAATGCACAATCTTCCATTAATTCATATATGGATTTTCCAATATAATCAATTTTCCAATCTTTTGCATGAGATGACATCTCGTCATCAACAATATGTGTTTGATGTTTAATTATATGAGCCCCAGAATTAATTGCTATTTTGGCCATTTTTTTAGCAAGTTTTAAACTACCTTCATGATTAATCCCAATTTCAGCAATAATTATTGGTTTACAATTTCTTTTTAATTCTAAATTATTTATTTTAAATTTCATGTGCCAAATTTATTTTTAAGCTTAAATAATTTTTACACTAAATCATTTTTAAAATATATACTTAGGAAAAATAATGAATATATTTTATTTAAATTATTTCAGAATTTAAGCTATTAATTTATTTTTTGTTGTATAGTATAAATTTAATCATTGAGTTTAACTTTACAGAATTTTAAATATGAAAGCTAAAAATTAGAAATGATATTTAAAGCTTTAACTTTAAAAATCTATTAAATTATAATGAAATTCAAAATTAGTATTATTTTTGATTCAGGCGAATACTTTATAGAACTAAATTATACAAACAAGGAAGCTAATGGATTTTAATTTTAAAGATTTATTTGTACTAGATATTGCTAATAATCATCAAGGTAGCTTAGAACATGGTAAAAAAATAATTAACAAACACTCGGCTGAATTAAAGAAAAAAAATGTAAAAGCTGGTTTTAAGTTTCAATTTAGAAATCTTGAAACCTTTATTCATAGGGATTTCAAAGGATCAAAAGATACAAAACATATTTCTAGATTTGAATCAACTAAACTCTCTGACCGTGAATACCAAGAATTATTTAATTTAATAAAAGAAAACAATTTTTTTACAATTTGTACGGCATTTGACGAAATATCTGTAGATAAGATTATTAAAATGAAGTTTGATATTATAAAAGTTGCATCTTGTTCTAGTAATGATTGGCCACTTCTTGAAAAAGTTTCTAAAGCTAATATTCCTACAATTATATCAACTGGTGGTTTGTCAGTTTCTGAGATTGATAAGATTGTCAGTTTTTCTGAGCATAGGAAAATGGAATTGGCTTTGATGCATTGTGTTGCAATTTATCCAACTAAAGAAGATGAATGTGACTTGTTAAATATTAAAATGCTTAAGGAAAGATATCCTAATATAACCATAGGTTGGTCAACTCATGAAAGCCCTGAAAATTTTGATGTAATAAAAATTGCTAATTCAGTAGGTGCAGAGATGTTTGAAAGGCATATTGGTTATGAAACAGACAAAATTAAATTAAATAAATATAGTTCCACACCATTACATATTTCATCATGGCTTGAGTCATGGAAAAATTCAAAGAAGATTTTAGGAAAATTTGATAGAACTAAAAAATTTAAAGAAACCGAAAGTTTAAATGAATTAAAAAGAGGAGTTTATCTCAAAAGAAAAAAAACCAAAAATGAAATACTAACTTTTGATGATGTATATTTTTCAATGCCTTGTCAGTTTGGTCAAATAAGTTCTGGTGAATTTAAGAATGGTATAATGCTCAAATCAGATCATCAGAAAGATGAAATGTTAAAATCTAAGAATATTAAATTTTCTAAACAGACATCTGCTGAAAGGATATATGAATATGTTCATCGGGTAAAAGCTATGTTGAACTATGCTAAAATTAATTTAGGTAATGAGTTTAATGTAGAATATTCTCATCATTATGGAATTTCAAAGTTTGATAAAGTAGGTTGTATTTTAATAGAATGTATTAATAGAGAGTACTGTAAAAAAATATTAATTCAACTCCCAGGACAAACACATCCTTTTCATTTTCATAAGAGGAAAGAAGAAACTTTTCAAGTTCTTTGGGGTAATATGGAAATAAATGTTGATGGAAGGGTAAAGAATCTTTTACCAGGAGATACAGCATTAGTATTACCAGGTACTTGGCATAAATTTCAAACTAAGATAGGTTTCATTGCAGAAGAAATATCTACCACCCATTATAATAATGATTCTATTTATAAGGATAAGACTATTAATGAAAAAAAAAGAGAAGAAAGAAAAACAGTTGTAAAGCACTGGGGTAGGTTTGAAATAAAAGACAAATTAACTATTCAATGACAATAAAATCTTCTTTTGGAAAATCATATAAAATTTTAGCCATTATACCAGCTAGAGGCGGTTCAAAAGGGATAAAAAATAAAAACATCAAGAAAGTTGGAGATATTCCTCTAATAGGACATACCGCAAGATTGTTATCAAGTATAAAATTTATCGATAAATCAATTGTTTCAACAGATAGTAAAAAAATAAAAAAAATCTCTGAAAATTATGGCGTAAGCGTACCTTTCTTGAGACCATCAAACCTTTCAGGAGATAATGTTGCTGATATACCTGTTCTTCAGCATGGGCTTAATGAATGTGAAAGAATTTATAAGACTAAATTTGACGTGATTTTAATGCTTCAGCCAACTTCTCCGATGAGAAGTAAGTCAATTATTTTAAATGCTATTAAAAAATTAATTGAGGAAAAATTAGATTCAGTTTGGTCTGTTTCTAAAGTTGATTCAAAATTTCATCCTTTAAAAATGTTAAAAATTACGAATAGAGGTTATCTAGATTTTTATTTGTCAGAAGGTGCTAATATAATTAATAGACAAATGTTAGATAATACTTTTCAAAGGAATGGTCTGGTATATGCTTTTAAACGTAAATCAATAATAGAAGGGAAAATTTTGCCAAAAAAAAGTGGATATTTAATTGTTGATAAATTTATAATTAATATTGATAACTATAAAGAATTAAAAGACGCTGATGAATTTTTTAAATGTAGTTAAATCAAAAGTTGTTAATAATTATTTTTTCTTTTCTTTTATTTATTTTGTAAGAAAAAAAATACTTAAATTTTCGTGTACTGTTAATAAAAAAAGAAAAATTAAACATAAGATTGATAAAAATATTGGTTTTCTAAAATTGAATTTAAAAGATAATGAGATTTTTGAAGCAATTAATTATTGCAAAAAAATAAAACCATTTAATTTTAGTGAAAAGAATAAAAAAAAAGATTTTTTTTTATTTACAAAAAAAATAGATATTTTCCAAAATAAACCTATATTAAATCTTGCAAAAAATAAAAAAATTATATCAATAATTGAAAACTATTTGAAGACTATTCCAATACTTTTTTATGCTGGTATTTGGCATTCAAGAGCAGAACAAAGTCATGAATATAAAGGTTCCCAATTATTTCATTTTGATAGAGAAGACTTACATCAAGTAAAGTTATTTATTCCATTGGAGCCAATATTGGATGATTCAGGACCTTTAAATGTTTTTGACGTTAAAAGCACATCATATTTTGTAAAGAAGAATTTAATTAATCTTAAATTTATTAATAAAAAAGATAGGTTTTTAGATAATCATGTTAAAAATATTTTAAAAATTAAACCAACAATACTTACTGCAGAAGTTGGTGATTTAATTTTTGTGGACACAACTAACTGCTTACATTTTGGTAGTAGAGATTGTAAGCTTGGAAAGTATCATTTAACTTTACAATACTTAACTCCATATTCTACAAAACTCGGTTCTTTTGTTAAGGAAAATAAAAAAATAGATAGTATTGTTAGCTATTTGAAATGGAAAAAAGCAAAAGAAAAATTAGAAAATGTTTAGATATATTGAAGATTATATAATAAAAAAATATAGTGCTTACAGCTATAGACGAGCAAATAAAATTAATAAAATTTTACTATCAAATAAAGAAAATATTTTTAAAAAAAATAATGAAAAGAAGATAGCAGATTTAATTTATAGAAGTTTGGTTTCTTATCATAATCCATGGAGAAAATTGACATCAAATTTTAATATTATTTTTAATTCGAAAGGAGTTTTTAATGATGAGATTTTTCAAGGTTTAAGTAGAAGTTCAAAATTTTCAGTTTTTCAATATAGTAGAAAAGTTAATAGAAAAATAGCTAATGAATTTTTTCCTGATGGTACTAGTCATTTTAATTATTTAAATAATGATCCAAAATTTGAAGAATTTTTGAAAGAATGTGAAGATTTTTTTTCAAAGGTATTTTATTATCTAGGTAAAAAAATAAACATAGATGCATGGTTGTCTGGAAACTTTGGAGCATTTGACGAACAACCAATGGCAAAAGCACTAATACGAAATAATACTAAATTTTTTTCATTTCATAAAGAATGTATGTTATCACCTGGATGGAAAAATTATTTTTTGCAAGCTTTTAAGAATGGGCGAACACCATTTAAAGGTAATAAAATAATTGTATTTAATGAGTTATCAAAAGAACTAATTATAGAATCTGGACTATGTTCTTCAAAGAAGATTGATATATTTGGAATGGTGAGACTTGATAATCTTCATGAGTGGAGAAAAAAAAATGTTAATAAAAAACTTTTCAAGAAAAGATTAGGAGTTTTTTTTACTCAGCCAACTGCACAATTACCAACTATGATTACTGATTTGAATATTGATACATATATTAACAAATCTGTGGGTTTAAGGTGGTCAGCTTTAGTCAAAGAAACGAATAAAAAAATATATGAAATAGCAATAGAAAATGAAGACATAGAAATTGTTGTTAAGCCAAAATTTAATGACGAAAAATTTGCTAAAGAACTTTTTAAAAGTTTTGGGAAAATACCAAAGAATTTAATTATTGCAAATAACTATTATGATAATGCAGAGCATCTAATTAAAAATAGTGATTTAATATGCGCATTCAATTCTACAGCAGTATTAGAGTCCATAGCAGGAGGGATACCAGTTGTAATTCCAAATTTTGGTGAAGTTAATGAAGAAATCTATAAAAATCACATACTTGATTTTTTTAATGTTCCTTTTATGGCCTCTAGTCCAGAAGAATTAAAAGAAATTATACTTGAGAATCTAAAAAAAATGAATTTTATTCCTAAAGAATTGAGCTCAGAAAAAAGAGAGGTTTTAAAATATTGGACAAATAATCCCGATGGGGACTTAGGTAAAGAAATGCCTAAATATTTAGAAAAATTAATATTTTCAAATGACTGATTTTCTCAAGTTTTAAAACTTGAACTTTAAAAAAATTACCAATATATTATCCTTATGTTCTGTAAAGTATTATTTATATATCCTAATCAAAGATCGGAAAGTCTTGTACCGCCAGCTATTGCAATATTTTCTAGTTTATTAAAACAAAAAGGTCATCAAGTAGATCTATTTGATACATCAGACTATGATCTTGATGCTGATGAATATATAGATTTTAAAAACTCTCAAAAAAATAAAGTTGCCGTTAATAATTTATTAGTGCGTCCTTATGAATCTAGACAAGAATCAATTATAAAGCATAGAAGTGCAAGTCAAGATTTAAAGACTAAGATAGAAACTTTTAAACCTGATCTTTTAGCAGTTACATCGACTGAAAGTACTTTTTCTCTTGCTATTCAATTATTAAAGTCTGTAAGAGAATTTAAAATACCAACTGTTATTGGTGGTGTCTTTGCGACTTTTGCTCCTGAAGTTGCAATTAAGTATGATGAAATAGATATGGTCTGTGTTGGTGAAGGTGAAAATGCTATTGTTGATTTGGCAGATAAAATTGCTGCTGGATCAAGATATGATAATGTCACTAATCTATGGGTAAAAAAAAATAATGAAATTATTAAGAATGGTCTTATAAATCCTGTAGATGTTGATACCTTGCCTTTGCCAGATTTAAATATATTTGATGATACTAGACTTTATAGACCAATGTATGGAAAAATGTATAGAATGATGCCGATGGAAACTCATAGAGGCTGTCCCTATAAGTGTACATTTTGTAACTCACCTTCTCAAAACGTTTTGTATGATAACACAACACGTGGAAAGTTTTTTAGAAAAAGAAGTATCGAACTCGTAAGAAAAGATCTTTTATATCTAAAAGATGTTATGAATGTTGAATATGTTTATTTTTGGGCAGATACTTTTTTTGCATGGTCTAATAAACAATTTGATGAGTTTTGTGAAATGTATGAAGATTTTAAGTTACCTTTTTGGTGTCAGACAAGAGTAGAAACAGTTACTCATGAAAGAATAAAAAAATTGAAAAATATAGGTTTACATATGTTAGCTTTTGGGATGGAGCATGGTAATGAAAAATTTAGGGCAGACGTTATTGATAGAAAATATTCTAATGAGTCTGCTATAAAAGCTCTTCAAATCCCTCATCAGTATGGTGTTCCATTTACGGTTAATAATATTATCGGTTTTCCTGGAGAAACAAGAGAATTATCTTTTGATACTATTGAGATTAATAGAAACTGGGAAGCTGATCAAATGAGTTGTTCTATATTGCAACCATATTATGGAACACCTTTAAGAAAAGTTGTTGTGGAAAATGAATATTTACACCCCGATGCAATCTGCCCTGCAAATTCTGATGACACAATGTTAGATCTTCCCAACTATTCAGCAGACGAAATGAAGGGGTTGAGACGAACCTTTGCAATGTATGTAAAATTTCCTAAAAATAGATGGAAAGATATTGAGAAAGCAGAAAAGATTGATAGTGAAGGAGATAAAGTATGGGAAGATTTAAAACAGGAATATTTGGATAGATATCTGGTGACATCCGATACGGACATTACAGAACAAGGAAATCCCAAAGATGTTGAAGATTCTCAAGGAGGAATGGGTCCTTCAACAAGTTTTAGTATTTAAATAAAATCTTTATTTTTTCTTGTAAAGAAGATTTTACTTTTGAATTTTTGTAAAATTAATTTCTAAAATTTAATTATTAATAAATTAATGTTTAAAAAGAAATTTAAAATTGGAAAGATTACTATTCCCTCAAAAAATATTCCAATTGTTATTGCTGAAGCAGGAGTTAACCATTTTGGCAATTTTCAAAAAATGAAAAAATTAATTGATTTAGCATCTGATGCAGGAGCTGATATATTTAAAACACAGTTTTTTATAACTGATGAACTAATATCATCATTAAATAAAGACTGGTATAAAAGAATGTTGTCTAAAGAGGTTGATATAGAATTTATAGCTAATGCTAAAAGTTATGCTGAGAAAAAAGACCTTTTATTTCTATGTACCCCCCATGATGAAAAATCTTTTTTTCTTTT
>NZFI01000051.1:0-20054 GCA_002690595.1 Rickettsiales bacterium | reverse complement strand
CAAACTTTTTAACCCAAGCAATAATTTCAGAGCTCAAGACTTTGTAAGCAACTTTATTAACTATCAACTTTGAAGTTATGTTCATTAAAACTTCTGTTTCTTCAAGATCATTTTCGATTAAAGTTTTTCCAGTAGATACTAGATCAACTATAGTAGAACAAATTCCTAGTTTTGGAGCTAATTCAATTGCTCCATTAAGTTTGATGCATTCTGCTCTTATTCCTTGCTCAGCATAAAAGTTTGTTACCGTATTTTTATATTTGGTCGCAACTAAAATACTTCCAGACTTTTCATTAATTTTTACCTTATCATTTTTTTTCTTTGCGATTGAAAGTCGACATTTTCCAATACCAAGATCTAAAATTGAATATATCTCATTATAATTAAATTCAGTTAGAACATCATCTCCAGCTACCCCAATTTGTGCCGCTCCAAATGCTACAAAAGTAGCAACATCAAATGAACGAACTCTTATTACAACAAAGTTATCAATATTTGTATTGAAGTATAGTTTTCTTGAATTTTCATCATAAAATTCATTTTCAAGCTCAATTCCTGAACGTTTCAAGATTGGCACTAAATCTTTCAAAATTCTTCCTTTCGGAACAGCTAAAACTATTTTATCTCTCATATTAAAATCAATTCTTTATTCTTTTTATATTTACCTTACATCCAGATAGTTTTTTTTCTATGTTTTCATAACCTCGATCTAAATGATAAACTCTATTAATAGTAGTTTTACCCTCAGCCATCAAGCCTGCAATTATCAGTGAGGAAGATGCTCTTAAATCTGTAGCCATAACTTCAGCACCAAATATTTTCTTTTGACCATCAATTTTAACTTTTGAACCTTCAATTAAAATTTTTGCTCCCATTCGATGCAATTCACTAATATGCATAAATCTATTTTCAAATATTGTTTCTTCTATAAATGAAACTCCATTTGCTTTTGTCAAAGCAGCTGTTAATTGAGCCTGCAAGTCTGTTGGAAAGCCAGGAAAAGGTTCGGTTTTTATATTTAATCCTTTTGGATGCAAAGTATTAGACTCAACAATAATAGTACTTTCATCAACAATATTAAACTTAAAACTTTCAATATTTAAAAAAATATCTTTTAAGTGGTTAATTAGAAGTTTATTTAAGCTCATCAGTTTTACTTTTCCTGAACATCCTAAAACAGATAAGGCATAAGTACCTGCCTCAATCCTGTCTGGCATTATTGAATAACTGCAACCACTTAATTTTGATGTTCCTATGATTTCAATTACATCCTCTCCAGCTCCAGAAATATTGGCTCCCATCTTATTCAGAAAGTTAGATAGATCTATTATTTCTGGCTCTTTAGCAGCATTTTTTATTATAGTTTTTCCTTCGGCCAAAGTAGCTGCCATTAATATATTTTCAGTTGCACCAACAGAACTAATTGCTAATTTAATTTCCGAACCTTTTAAATAACCATTCACTGTTCCTTTTACATAACCATTTTCAATTTTAAAAGCAGCACCTAATTTTTCTAATCCATTTAAATGAATATTAATTGGTCTAGCTCCAATTGCACATCCACCTGGCAAAGAAACTTCTGCAGTTCCATATTTTGCTAATAATGGACCTAAAACTAAGAATGAAGCTCTCATCTTTCTTACTAATTCATAAGAAGCAAAGTTATTTCTTGGTTTTTGGCAATTTATTTTTAAATTATCTCCTTTTAATTCAATTCTGGCATCTAAAGATTTTAATAAATTTATCATTGAATCTATATCAGATAGGTTAGGAATATTCAAAAGTTCTATTGATTTATCAGTTAAAAGTGTGGAAGCTAATATCGGTAATGAGGCATTTTTTGAACCACTAATCTTAATTGAACCTTCTAATGGATTTCCACCTATAATTTGAATTTTATCCATATGATTCTATAGTTTGGGGAGTGTTACACCTTTTTGATGCATGTATTTGCCCTTACGATCTGCGTATGAATTTTCGCAAACTTCTGTTCCTTCAAAAAATAAAAATTGTGCAGCTCCTTCATTAGCATATATTTTTGCTGGAAGTGGAGTTGTATTTGAAAACTCCAGAGTCACATGACCTTCCCATTCAGGTTCTAAAGGTGTTACATTAACTATTATACCACATCTTGCATAGGTAGATTTCCCTACACATATTACTAAAACATTTTTAGGAATTTTAAAATATTCGACTGTTCTAGCTAATGCAAAACTATTAGGAGGTATGATACAAAAGTCAGCTTCTCTATCAACAAAGCTATTTTTTTGGAAATTTTTAGGATCAACGGTTGCAGAATCAACATTTGTAAAAATTTTAAACTTATTTGAAACCCTAGCATCATAACCGTAAGAAGAAAGACCAAACGATAAAACATCTTTTTTTTGCAAATTTTCTTGAAAAGGTTCTATCATTTTTTCATTAAGAGCTTTCTCTTTTATCCATTTATCTGGCATTATACCCATACTTAATCCCTCTTTTTTCTTTTAATAAGATTTTCTCTCAGAGCTTTAGCTCTTGCAATTTCTCTTTTTATCTTTTTAAGATTTTCTTTCATCAGTTCTCTACCATAAAAGGAAAATAATTTATATAAATACTAAAGCTCATTATATTTTTTTGAAATACCTTTAGATAATTTTATAGGGTACTTTTTTTTATTTTTTTTTATTTTCTTTAAACATTCTTCCTCAATATTAATTTTGGCAATGTCTGAGAATCTAATAAGATATAACATTATGTCAGCTACCTCTTCAGAAATTTTATTTTTTAAATTTTTATCTATTTTTTTTGTTTTATCTTCATTAAACCACTGAAAAATCTCAAGCAACTCGGAAGCTTCAACACTAAGTGCAGTAGCTAGATTTCTCAAAGTATGAAATTGATCCCAATTTCTTTTTTTTGAAAACTTTCTCAAAATAAGTTTTATCTTTGTTTCATCCATTGTTAGTCTTTTAATAATTATTTAAAATTATTTTTAAGTATATTTAAATTTTATAGATAAACTTATAACTTTATAAATTAATTATACAGTTTATAATCTTTAAAAAGTTTTTAAATATGAGTAATCAATTATTTTGCCCAAAATGGATTTTTGATATATGTGTTGCAGCTACTGCATATGATTTTATAACAGATGATTTACCAATTGATTTGGTTTCAAAAAAGTATGTAAGAGGTCTTAACAAAAGATATAATGAAATTAAATTATTAGAAATAAAATATGGTGCTGAAGCGATTATTAGATTTATGGGAGAAATTAAAAACCCTCAATTTGAACCCTACGAACGTTTGAGACAATTTCTATATTTTACTTTAAAATATGAAAAAAAAATATTTACTACAAAGAGAAAATATAAGAAAATTTTTAGTACTGCCTTTGATGGAACAAAAAAAAAAGAATATAGTGAGGATATAACTCTTCAAGATTTTAAAAAATTTATCTATTCATTAAGGTCAAATTTAGTTAAAAAAGCTCCAATGAGTTGGGATTTCAAGGAGGATACAGAAGAAGAGCTAGATTTTCTAGGAGAATTAATAAGAAGTAGCATTGCATGAAATTAAATTTATAAATAAACCTTTGCCGCTATAGTATAATGGTTATTACAATGCATTGGTAATGCTTAAATTCAAGTTCGACTCTTGATAGTGGCACCATAAGAAAAAAAATGAAAAAAAATCTAACAAGAAATATTCTAATTGCTTTCATTCTGGGTATTTTAATTGGAATTTTTCTAAATTATTTAGAACTTTATTTGCCGAATATTCAAAAGGTGTTTGTTAATAATTTTTTGTCTCTTGGTGGAGAAGTTTTTTTAAAAACCCTCAAAATGCTTGTTGTTCCAATTGTTTTTTGTTCATTAATTTGTGGTATTTGCGGATTGAAAGATTTCTCAAGTTTAGGAAGAATAAGTTTTAAAACTATAACTCTTTATATTACAACAACATCCATAGCTATATCTTTAGCTTTATTCTTTGCTTATTTAATTCAACCAGGTCAAAATCAAGAAACAATTTTAATTTCTCAAGAAATTAATCTAAGGACAGCTCCTAATCTTTCTGAAGTTTTTTTAAATATTATTCCAAGTAATCCGTTTAAAGCACTAGTAGAAGGAAATATGTTACAGGTAATTTTCTTTTCAATAATTCTTGGATCCTCAATTTCACTGATTGGTAAAAAAGGAGAAAATATAAAGAATTTTTTTTTTAGTTTAAATGATATTTTTTTGAAAGGACTTGAACTAATTATGGTTATAGCGCCACTTGGTATTTTTTGCCTGATATCAAAAACATTTGCAACTCAAGGATTGGACATAATTTTTGAATTAGCTAAGTATTTCTTTACTGTGGTTTTTGTACTATTCATTCATATGTTTTTTATATACGGTTCAATGGTTAAACTAATATGCAATATAAATCCTTTTAATTTCTTTAGAAAAATTAAAGAAGCAATGTTTTTTGCTTTTTCCACATCTAGTAGTAGTGCCACGATTCCAATTACATTAAGGAATGTTGAAGCAAATCTTGGAGTTAAGAAAAAAATAGCATCTTTTACTGTGCCATTAGGCTCAACTATTAATATGGACGGAACAGCTATTATGCAGGGGGTTGCTACTGTATTTATTGCTAACATTTATGGATATGAATTATTTTTTACTGACTTTATTACTATCATAATAACTGCAACTTTAGCATCAATTGGAACCGCAGGAGTTCCAGGTGTGGGTCTAATTATGTTGGGAATGGTCTTAAGTCAAATAGGTTTACCTTTAGAAGGTATTGCTATTGTGATGGGAGTAGATAGATTCCTCGATATGCTTAGAACCTCGACAAATGTTAGCGGAGATGCAGCTATAAGTTTAATAATTAATAAATCAGAAAAATGAATTTAGATTGGTTTAAAGTAGAATTGGAAATATTCTTATATGGAAAAGAATTTGACTTAATTAATGCACCGGATAAAGAAAGCGCAGAACTCATTGCAATTAGAAAAGCAGAAAAAAAATATTTATGTAATACCGGAGACATAAAGGTTATAAGTTGTAATAAACAAAATTAATTATTTATTTAAACTCTATCTTTTTACCCAAAGGACCATTAATAATACTATCATTTTGCATTATGACTTGACCTCTAATAATTGTATAAATAGGCCATCCAATTACACTAACACCATCATATGGTGTCCAATTAGATTTTGTTGCAATCCAACTGTTATCAATTGTTCTTTTTTTCTTTAAGTCAACAATAGTAAAATCAGCGTCATAACCCTTTTCAATAAAACCTTTATTTTTAATATTATATATTTTAGCAGGATTAACAGAAGTAAGTCTTACAAAATCAGATAAAGAAATTTTATTTTGATTAACAAAATTTAACATAATCGGAACTAAAGTCTGAACCCCTGGCATACCTGATGGTGATTTAGGATATTTATTATTTTTTTCAGAAATTGTATGTGGTGCATGATCTGATCCTACAACATCTATAACTTTTTCATTAACAGCTTTCCACAAACCTTCTTTATGTTTTATTTCTCTAATAGGAGGATTCATTTGTGCAAAAGTTCCAAGCCTATCATAACAATCTGGAGCGTGAAAAAAAAGATGTTGTGGGGTAGCCTCTGCCGTTGCGAAATCTTTATTCTCTTTTATTAATGGAATTTCATCTACTGTTGATATGTGTAATATATGAATTTTTCTTCCAACATCTTTTGCTATTTTAAGAAGTCTTTTAGTGCTACTCAAAGCTGCTTTTGCATCTCTCCACTTTTCATGATCATGGACTGTTACATTTTCTTTTTCTATAATATACTTTCTATCTTTAAGTCGATATTCATCTTCACTATGGACTGCAACTCTTCTTTTACCTGCACTTAAAATTTTTCTCAAACTTTCATCATCTTCAACTAATAGCTCTCCTGTTGAAGCACCCATAAAAATCTTTACTCCACAACATCCAGAAAGATTTTCTAGATAGTCTAGATTATTTATATTTTCTCTAGCAGCACCAACAAAAAAACTAAAATCACAAAAGCTTTTCTTTTCAGCTAATAGAATCTTTACTTCAAAATCATTTTTAGTAATTGTTGGAGGTTTTGTATTTGGCATCTCAAAAATTCCAGTAATCCCTCCAAGAACAGCTCCTTTTGTACCTGAGGCTAAATCTTCTTTATGAACTAGTCCTGGCTCTCTAAAGTGAACTTGTGTATCTATACACCCAGGCAAAATATGTAGATTAGTTAAATCTATTATTTTTTTTGTCTGGTTATCTTCAATGTTTCCTATAAAAGATATCTTTTCACCAATTATACCAATATCTAATTTTTCTAATTTATTATTTGGTAAAAAAACATTCCCATTTTTTAGAACTAAGTCAAAAGAATTCATAAAATTTTAATATCTTTTATGTGTTATCATTAAGTACATCAATGGTATTACCATCAATTTTTTTATTTTCAAAATTTGATAAATGCCATAGAGAATAAAATAATAGTCTCCAAACTGGAATTATCGCTCTTGAAGTATATCTTAAATTCAAACAAAGTTCCTTAATTTTTTGAGGTAAAAAGATTTCTTTTAAACATCTTATTTTAGGTAGTATTTCAGACAATATTTTATATTTAGCTGGCATCCATAAATTCAAAGGAACTGTAAAACCATTTTTTTTCTCAAAAGAGTTATAAAATGGTAGCCTTTCATTTAAAAATTTTCTTATGTAATATTTACCTAAGCCATTTGATATTTTTTCATTATCACTTACTCCAAAAAGTTCTGAAAAAAGCTCCATATCTACTAGTGGTGTTCTTCCTTCAATACTATTAGCCATCAAACACCTATCAAGTTTAATTAATAAATCATTTGGCAACCATTCTTCAAAATCTAAAAACTGAACCTTTTGTAATTCTGTAAGATTGAAATTTATCATTCTAGTTCTAAAATTTTTCATTGAATTATCCCAACCGGATAATGCATTATTAAAGTAACTAAATCTTTTAAAGGCTCCTTTCTTGAAAGGTTGTTTTTTAAAAATTAAATTTCTTAAATTAGTTCTATATCTTCCATAACCTGCAAATAATTCGTCACCTCCTTCACCAGTTAATACTACTTTTATTTCTTTTTTTGCTTCCTGAGCAAGTTTAAAAGTTGGAAGTATTGCATAATCTAATACCGGATCATCAAATGATTTTGCGGCAAATGGAATCAAATTCCAAAAATCACTTTCATTAAACTCTACAAATTTTAATTTTGAATTAAATTTATTACATACTGAATTTAAATAATTCTTTTGATTATTTTGTCCCGGAAAAACAATAGAGTAAGCTTTAATTGGATTACTATTTACCAACGACATTAAATATAAAACTAATGTAGAATCAATTCCCCCAGAGAAAAAAATTCCATATGGCACATCACTTCTTTGATGTAATTTAATAGATTCAGTTAATTTAAATAAAATTCTTTTTTTACTTATTTTATATTTTTTGATTTTTTCTAGTTTATTGAAAATTTTACTCTCTATAATTTTAGAATCCTTAATAGTAATTATTTCTCCTGGTCTAACTCTATTTATATTTTCAAAAATTGATTCTCTACCAGTCGAAAATTGAAGTTGTAAAAGTTCCTTTTGTTTAATTTCATTAATTAAAGGTTTAAGTAAATCTGATTTGATTATTGATTGTGCTTCTGAACTAAAAATAAAATTATTTCCTGTAGCACTAAAATATAACGGTTTAATTCCAAATGGATCTCTACCTAAAATTAATTCATTTGTTTCTTTATTGTAAATGGCAAAAGCATACATTCCTCTTAACTTTGAAAATCCATTTACACCATATTTATAGTATAAGCATAATATTGACTCACAATCTGATTTCGTTTTAAATATAAAATCTTTATTTCTTTTTCTTATTTCATTGTCGTTATATATCTCTCCATTAGCAATCAAAATAAGTCCTTTATTTTCAATAGGTTGTTGACCTCCCTTTAAATCAACAATTGATAATCTCTTGTGTATTAAAATTAGATTATTATTCTGAAATACTCCTGATTCATCAGGACCTCTGTGTGCTAAAAGCTCTCCCATCTTAAGAACTTTAGTTTTAAGTTTCTTGTTTATCTTTATACTATATATTCCTGCTATTCCGCACATTACTTTTTAATTATATTAAAAAAATTTAAAAATTTCTTCATAACCTTTTCTTTTGAAAAGTTATTTAAATATTCTGCATAACCATTTTTTACAATTTTATTTCTTAGTTCTTCATCCTCAGATATTTTTTTCAAACAGCCAAGCAACTGTTCAGAGTCTTCTAAACTAAATTTTAATCCATTCATTTTATTATCTATTAGCTTTCCTGGTCCCATTATATCTGAAGCAATCACTGGTATCTTATGAGCCCAACCTTCTAAAATAATATTACCCAAAGGTTCAATTCTTGAAGAACAGACAAGAATATCTGCAGCATTATATATTTCTGAAACATTCTTTTGCCAATCAATAATTCTAAATCTATCAATTAAATTATATTTCTTAGCTAATGAGATATAATAATTTTTTAATTTCCCATTTCCAACAAGCCATAGATAATGATTAGGAAGTCTTGCTGCTGCTTTTATTAAAATATCAAAACCTTTATTATGATGAAACCTACCAAGACCCAATATTATCTTATAGTTTTTAGGAGTGTTATATTTAATTTTTTCAATTTTTTTTCTACTGGTTATTTCAACAAAGTTAGGAAGATAGATAACTTTTTTAGGGTCCCAACCTTTTTCTAAAATATAATTTCTAATTTCTTCTGTATTTGCAATTAAATATTCACAATTTAGATAGTTTTTAATTTTATAATAACCACCAAGTCTTCCAACATTAATACAATTACCAATATTTTTTGGAAGCATAGAAGAAGCTCTGTTCATCCAAGAAATCACAATATCAGGCTTAAAATTAATATAAATTTTTTCAATTTTATTTTTTGTAATGAAATCCCATTTACCCCAAAAACTAAATTCGTTTACTATAAGTCCATTTTTTTTTAAGTATAAAAATCTTTGGCTATTTTTTCTTATAATTAGGTTTTGTGAAATATTATTGTATTTATTAAGAGCTAAAGAAAATCTCTCAAAAAAATTCTCAGCTCCTCCAGCTCTTGAACCAGAAATAATATTTAGTATTTTTATACTAGAATTTTTTTCCATAATTTTACAATCTCATTCCAACTCTTATAACTTTTTTTATCTTTTATCATGTTTTTGTGCATTTTATTCCAGTACAATTTATCTTGCAGAATCTTAATTGTTGATTGACTGAATTCAGTTTCATTTTTACAAACAAATCCCGTTTCATTATCCCTAACTCTTTCTGACATACATCCAAGGTCACAAACTACAGTTGGAACTCCAAGTGTTTGAGCTTCTGCTACTGACATACAAAAAGTTTCGTCTTTACTTCCTTGATATAAAAATAATCTCTTATTTAAAATTTTTTTTATTAGTTTTTTTCTTTCAATTGGTTCAAATAACTGAACTCCTTTAGTACTTAATTTTTTTGCTCTATCTATAATAGGTTTCATTTTTGCTGTGTGTTTTTCGCCAAAACTACCATATGTTTTTGAACCAGTATATAAATGAAATTCTGCATTAGGAACAGAAGGATAAATTTCATTTTCCCACCTATCTAATAACCAATCCAATCCTCTTAGTGGATTTGAAGTAAATATAGCTATCGGTTTTGGAGCTAATTTCTGAATTTTACTATTTAATATGAAACTATCAACACCATACGGTATTACTACTTTATCTTTTGATGGACACCAAACAGGATAAGTACTCTTGTGATATTGACTTGAAAAAACTATAGTTGTGGGGTTTAAAAATAATTTACTTAAATATCTCCATTTTAATAAGTAATTAGCAGGATTATGAATCCAAAAGATTCTTTTCTTCACCTCTTTTCTAAAATTTAAAAATTTGTCACCTCTATTAATTATTAAAATATCAAAACTTTCTTCATGAATACTTGAGGATAATTTTTTCCATATCACTCCATTAATTTCTCCAATATTTCTGCAATTATTATATACAGACACATCAAAGTTTGATCTTGCTAAGGCTTCAACAAGTGAAACAAATGCTGTTTCCGCTCCACCTATTGCCTTCTCCCTAGCAATAATTGAATCAAACTCAATACCGTTATCAATTAGTAATATTTTAGTCATTTTTTAACTAACATTTTATACTTAATATAACTGATCAAAGGGTAAAGACCTGCCATAAGTCCTATCATTATTCCAATTTTTTTTTCTTTATATCCTTTTCTTAAGAAATAGCTTTTCCAAAATCGAGAAAAAATTCTTCTAAAATTTTTAAATAATGATTCATTTTTATTATTCTCCAACAAATCAATTGCTTTGGTATCAGAATAACTATTTAATTTAATGATCATGTCAGATATATCTTTACAATAAAAATGAGTTATTGGTTCTTTAAGACTCTCTCCTTTTTTACCTTCTAATATTAATTTAGGATGAACTCTTTGTTTTCCCCACACTTTGTTTCCTTTTCTAAATAAACCAGGATAAGCTGATTTTCCAAAATATGCTCCCCATCCATATTTAACTAGCTTATTACCTACAAAATTATTTACTGGAATCAAATGCCAGTCAGATAAAGATTTTTTTATCAGTATTTTTATTTCTTTTTGTAAATTAATTGTAACTCTCTCATCAGCATCAATTTCTAATATCCATTCTTTTGAACACTTCTTAATCCCAAAATTTCTTCTTTCTCCTTCTATATCCCAAGAACCTCTATATATCTTTTTAGTATATTTTTTAGAAATTTTTTCAGATTTATCTATACATTTATCTAAAATAACAATGATTTCGTCAGCAAATTTTAAAGTTTTTAAACAATTTTCTAATTGTTTCTCTTCATTATTAACTATTAATAGTACAGATAATTGTCTTTTCATTTTTTATTTTTTATTTTTCTAAAAAAATTTATGACTTTTCTTTCAACTATATTTGTTTTTAAACTCAACATAAGAGAACTAGTTTCTTTATGTGAAAAGTTTCTATTTTCCATAAGTTTTTCTGGTCTTTCCGGAGTAGTAATCGCCAAAGTTTTACATCCCCATGGATGATATTGTTTAATATCACTTGGACCAAACAGTCCAATCGTTGGAATCCCAGATGCTGCTGAAAGATGCATCAAACCAGAATCATTTCCAATGAATAGTTTAGACTCTTTCAAAATTAAATAAACTTCATTTAACTTGATTTTACCTGAAAGATTAATTACTTCATTTCTTAAAAAAAATTTTTTTATTTCTTCTGCATTTTTTGCTTCATTTTTAGAGCCTAAAAGAATAAATTTACTATTTCTAAATAAATTTGAACTTAATAATTTTAAGATCAAATTTCTATATCTATTTCTTGGCCATTCTTTTCCAATCCAATTTGCAGATGGAGCAATACATATTAAATCTTTTCTTTTAGCCAAATATTTTATTTGATTAAAATATTTTGAAAAAACATCTTTTCTATACTCAATCATTATTTTGGGTTCAATAATATTTTCACTCACCAAGCTAGACGCTACTTTTACTTTATGAACTAATTTTTTTTTTTTCCTTAAATTAAAAAAATAATTTTTAGATAATAATAAAAAAGATAATCCTGTTCCTCTTAAATCAATAATTGAGTCCCAAAAGTTAAATAACACTTTGGTCCATAAAAAAAACCAATGTAATGAATATTTTCTTTTTTTTAATGCAATTATTTTATCAATATTTTCACAGTACTTAAATAGTTCATAAGGTACAGTCCCACATACAAATGTAATTTCGGAGTCATTACTTTTTTTTTTAAAGAAATCTATTATTCCAGAAGATAAAATTGAATCTCCAAGGCGATTAGATGATATTATTAAAATTTTTTTCATTAATATTTTTTATTATAGTATAAATAAAAATTATTTATGGGATTTATTAAATGATAGATAAAAAAAAATATTATAAACATAATAATAAAAGTTTCATTGTCATTGAGGGTGAAGAAAGAAATTCATTTCTTCAAGGTTTAATATCTAATGATTTAAATAAAATTGATGAAAAAAATAGTATTTACTCTTCATTATTAACTCCACAGGGAAAAATTTTATACGATTTTTTTATCTCTAATTATCAAAATTCTTATTTAATTGAATGTTCAACAAAAATTGTAAAAGATTTAATACAAAAATTATCAATTTATAAATTAAGATCAAATGTAAATATATACTTAAAAAAAGAATTTGACAGTTTTGTTATTAGAAAAACTTTTTATAAAGATTTAAAGAAAATTTCAAAAGATATGGATATCATTTTTTTTATTGATCCCAGATTCGATTTATCATTGATGAAATTTTATTGTAATAAATTTGATTTTAAAAAAATTAAAAAACAGTTATCTTTAGATTATTTAAAAAAAAATGAATTTGAAGATTTACGATTGAAAAATACTATTCCAGATTTTGATTTTGATTCAAACAATCAGAAGTCACTTCTTTTGGAACTTAGGTTTGATGAGTTGAATGGCATTGATTGGGAAAAAGGTTGTTATATAGGACAAGAACTCACATCAAGAACAAAATTTCGAGGAAATCTAAAAAAAAAATTATTTGGTATAGAAATTTCTGGCTTTATAAATAAAAAAAAAGAAGTATATTACTGTGAAAAATTAGTTGGCGAAATTAAAAGCTTTAATAAAAAATTTGGTATTGCAATTTTAAATATTGAAGCAACCAAGAACTGTATAACAAACAAAGAATTTATGATTTGTGATAAAGCTAAAATTAAACCATTTATTCCTAAATGGGTAAAATTATAATTAATTTTTTATTGTTAAATGTATCTTTTTTTTTAGGTCATTAAGATATTTAAATGGCTTTTCAATATAATTTATTTTTTCTTCTAAAAGTTTATATCCAGTAAAACCATATTCACTAATTAAGCTATTCTTAATCCATTTTAAATCTTGGTTAGATCTTTGGTTGCTTAAAATATTATTTCTTTTTAACCATAACCATCTATCATCAATTAATTTTTTTAATTCACTAAATCCAAACTCCTTGTATGCTGATAAGGATAAAATTTTAATTTCCCATCCAGTATTACTTACAAAATAACTTTTGCTTGAAAGTAAATCTGATAATGTCATGTTTGCTAAATTTTCAATATCACTTTTTGTCACAGCAATAATATCAGGTATTTCTATTATTCCAGATTTCATAAATTGAAGTGTATCTCCACTTCCTGGCTGTACACAATATATCACAGTATCAACAACATCTTCTATACTGACTTCTGATTGTCCCACACCAACAGTTTCAATAATAACAATATCAAAAATTGATCTCATAATTATCATTGAAGGAAATGTTAAAGCTGATATTCCACCAAGATAATCTTTTGCAGCCATAGATCTAACAAATATCTTTTGATCTTTAGGATCAATATTGAATCTTGCACGATCTCCCAAAAGGGCTCCTCCAGATTTCATTGATGAAGGATCAATAGCAATAACTCCAACGGACAAATCTAATTTTCTAAGGCTTATAATTAACTTATTAATTAATGATGACTTACCTACTCCTGGAGGACCTGTTATTCCAATGACATGACCATTAGATTGACTGTGAAAGTCATCTAAAATTTTAACTACATCAAGTTCAGTTTTATTAACTTCGATTTTTTCTAATATTATAGATAAATCTAGTTTATTCCTGATTTTAAATTTCTTTGACACTACCATCTTCTATAAATTTTATTCTATTAATGAAAAAGAACAAATCTTATTTAGAGTTTTTTTACAAAAATATAGAAGACATAATCTATTTTTTTTTTGCTTTTCATCATCAATGTTAACTTTTACATTTTCAAAAAAAGAATTTATAATAGGTGAAAGAATCTCTGTGCTTTTTAAATTAGAAGAAAAACTCACATTATCGTTCGAAGAATTTAGGTTCTTAGATATATCTAAAATAGCAGAATATAAATCTTTTTCTTCTTTGTACTTAAATAAAGATGGAACTAAAATATCCTCTTTATTTTCATCTAACGGGAGAATTGAATCAATTCTCTTAAAAGAAGACAGAAACTCATAACCTTTTTTTGCTTTAATAAATTTTAATAAAATTTTAGCCCTAAAAAAAATTAAATATGGATTTAATTCATTTTTAACTAACGACTTTATAACTCCCTCTTGAAAAGATTCATTTTTAAAATGAACGAAAAGTCTTGTTGAAAAAAAATTCATAATTTCAGTCAAATTAAATTTTTTTTCTACATCTTTGTATTTAAAAAGTTTATAACTTCTAAAAATCATTTCGTTTATTGAAATATCTATTTTATTTTCAATTAGAATTCTTAAAATACCTAAGGCTGACCTTCTTAAACTATATGGATCGCCAGACCCACTCGGTTTTTTTCCACTGAGAAAAGTACCAACTATATTATCAATTTTTTCTGCTATGGCTAAACAAATAGAAATCTTTGATTTTGGCACTTTATCTTTAGGAGAATTTGGTGAATACTGTTCAACCAAAGAGTTATATTCTTGCTCATTAAAACCCTCTAAATTAGCATAATATGAACCTACTTTACCTTGAAGACTTGGAAACTCTTTAACCATTTCAGTAATCAGATCAACTTTAGATAATAAAATGATTTTTTTATTCGTTTCACTTAAATCAAATTCTAATTTTTTAGCAATCCATTCGCTGATAGACAATATCCGTTGAGATTTTTCAAATAAATTACCTAATCCTTCATAATATTTTACATATTTTAATTTTTCTAACCTTTTGTAAAGACTTAAAGATGTATCCTCTTTTATAAAAAATTGCGCATCTTTAAACCTTGCTCTCAAGACTCTTTCATTCCCTTTTTTTATAAGATTATTTTTATCTTGAGAATGATTAGTAACAAAAGCAAAAATATTACTTAATTTTCCATTGAAGTCTCTAAATGAAAAATATTTCTGCTGACCAGAAATAACCGATGTTAGAAAAATTTCTGGCATTGAGAAAAAACTTTTATCAAAAGAACCAAAAAAAACATTTGGGAATTCAACAAATCTTGAGACTTCATTTAATAATTTAGAGTCTTCATTTAAAGATAACTTTTGTTTCTTACAAATAATATTTAATTTATTTAAAATTACTCTTTCTCTCTCAGTTCCATCTAAAATCACATTATTATTTTTAAGGAAAACTCTTAGGTTTTTAAAAGATAGGCATTTAGTTTGTTTTTTACTAAATACATAATTACCATATGTTTTATTTGAAGAAACTAATCCAGCAAATTCAAATTTTAAAACTTTAGAATCAAATAAACACAAAATACTTTTAATTGGTCTTATCCATCTATCAGAATTGTTGGCCCATCTCATTGATTTTTTCCATTTAAGATCTCGCAATAAGTTAGGAATCAAACTTGACAAAACTTCAGAATTTTTCATTGATGGTATTTTTTTTTTATAAAAAAAATACTCTTTATTATTAATCTTTTCAGTAAATAACGTTTTTCTATTTTTTAAATTATTTGATTTTAAAAAACCTTTTATAGATTGTTCATTAGAAGAGACTAATGGTCCTCTTATTAATTTAACTTCTTCTTTTTTTTTAGACGGTATTCCATCTATACATACAACCAGCCTCCTTGATGTTGAAAAAATATTTATTTTTGAATATAAAATATCATTTTTTTTTAAAATTTAAATTAAAATCTTCTTCCAATTTTTTTTCTAAATAAACTTGAGACGAAGGTGGTATTTCTTCTCCATAAATCTCAATTAATAATTCAGGCATTTTTTTTATCCTCTAACCAATTTTCACAACAAAGTTTTGACAAGTTTCTAACTTTTAAAATATAAGATTGTCTTTCAGAAACGGATATAAGTCCTCTTGAATCAAGTAAATTAAAGGTATGACTTGCTTTTATACAATATTCGTATGCTGGAAGAGTAAGCTTTTTATCTAGTAAATTCCTGCAATTTTTTTCATATTCATTAAACTGATTAAATAATAATGGGGCTGAAGAAGCATAAAAATTATATTCTGAAAATTGAACTTCATTTTCAAGAAATAGTTCTCCATACAACGTTCCACGATTATCCCAAGTAAGATCAAACACATTATCAACTTCTTGAATATACATAGCAATTCTCTCTAAGCCATATGTAAACTCTACACTCACTGGTTTACAATCGATTCCTCCAACTTGCTGAAAATAGGTAAATTGACTTATTTCCATACCATTACACTGAACTTCCCAACCTAAACCTGCTGCTCCTAATGTTGGACTTTCCCAATCATCTTCAATAAACTTTATATCATTTAATTTAGGGTCAATAGAAATAGCTTTCAGGCTCTCTAAATAAAGATCCTGAGAATTTTTAGGTGAAGGTTTCAATAATACTTGCATTTGAAAGTAATGCTGAAGCCTATTAGGGTTCTTTCCAAATCTTCCATCACTTGGACGTCTACAAGGTTGAATATAAACCACACGCCAGTCCTTGCTTCCAAGACTTTTTAAACATGTAGCTGGATGAAATGTAGCAGCTCCCATCTCAAGATCGTATGACGGCAAAACCAAACAACTTTTATTAGACCAAAATTTTTGTAATTTAAATATAAGTTCTTGAAAAGTTAACATGTATTATTTTTTTAAATTTAGTTTGTAATATTATCTGTTGAAAAATAATATTATAAGCAAATATATTCGAAAACTACATAATTCATTCAAAAATTTACATTAAATATTTGAGAAAAAATATAAATGAACAAATTAAAAATTATAACAAACTCTACTTTGAATGAGAAAAGTTCTCCTCTTGATGAAATTTTTAAATGGCTTAATGACGATATTATCAAAGTAAATTCTATCATACTTAAGAATATGAATAGTAAAGTTCCTTTAATTTCTCAACTTGCAGGCTACATCATTTCTTCAGGTGGTAAAAGAATTAGACCTTTGTTGACATTAGCTGCTGCAAAACTATGTAAATATTCTGGTGAAAGGCATATAAATCTTGCTGCAAGTATTGAGTTTATCCATACGGCAACACTTTTACATGATGACGTTGTAGATGAAAGTTTAATTAGAAGAGGTAAAAAAAGTGCAAATATCGTTTGGGATAATAAATCGAGTATTTTAGTAGGAGATTTTCTGCTCAGTAAAGCTTTTAGGTTAATGATTAGCGATGGTTCAAATCGCTGCCTTGATGTTTTATCAAAAGCATCGATAGAAATTTCTCAAGGTGAAGTTTTACAACTTCTAACTAATAATAATATTCAAACTACAGAATCAAAATATTTAGAGGTTATAAATTCAAAAACAGCAGAACTATTTGCTGCAGCAACGTCAATAAGTGGAATAGTTGCTGAGTCAGGAAAAGAAAAAGAAAATGCTTTATATGAATACGGAAAATATTTAGGTATGGCATTTCAAATTACTGACGATACCCTTGATTATTTTTCAAAAACTGATGATTTTGGTAAAAATATAGGGGATGATTTTAAAGAAGGTAAGGTTTCAATTCCAATAATTCTTGCTTTTAAAAGAAGCAACCAATCTGAAAAAAAATTTTGGATGAGAGTTATTAACGAAAAAATTCAAAATAAAGCTGATCTAGATTTAGCTTTAAAAATAATTAAAAAATATAAAGTAATAAATGATTGTTTTGAAAAAGCAAAACACTTTTCAATGATGGCCAAAGATTCATTGGGATTATTTGATAACTCTACTGAAAAAAAATACTTAATCGATCTAGCGGATTTTGCAGTAAATAGAAATTTTTAATTTAGAGATAATTTTGGAATAATTTTTGCTAATAATTATTCATGAAAGTTACTATTTTAACAAAAAAAGATTATTTTAAGGTGAAACTATTAGAGTTCATTTCCAAAAAATATTTATTTGTTCTTTTAGCGTCAACAATTGGAATATTCTTTATTTAAAAATTTAGTTTAATAAATCTTTTTTTTTATTAGATTTATTAATATGGATGAAAAAAATAAATTAACAAAAAGAATAAAAAGATATGCAGATCTAAGTACTTCAGCAGGGATGATGGCACTGAAATTTGCAGGTTCAAAAATTCTCAGTTCAGAAAAATCTAAAACAGCTGTTGATATAACAGAAATTTTGGGAGACTTAAAAGGTCCAATTATGAAAATAGCTCAGCTATTATCTACAGTTCCAGATCTTCTTCCCCCTCATTATGCTAGAGCTTTATCCCAATTACAGTCAAATGCTCCTTCAATGGGATGGAACTTTGTAAAAAGAAGAATGAGATCAGAATTAGGCGACAATTGGCAACAAAAATTTAAAGCTTTTGAAAAATCTCCTTTTGCTGCAGCTTCTCTAGGCCAAGTTCATAAAGCCGAAGACAAAAATAAAAACTTAATTGCTTGTAAGTTACAATATCCAGATATGGAGTCAATAGTTGAAGCTGATATAAATCAACTTAAATTAATTTTCTCAATTTATAAGAAAATAGATTCAAGTATTAATACTTCTAATATAATTAAAGAAATTTCTTTCAGAGTAAGAGAGGAATTAAATTATGAAAGAGAAAGAAAAAATCTTACACTATACAAAAATTTACTTAATAATATTGAGAACGTCTATGTTCCAAAAGTTTTCAAATCAATCTCAACTAAGAGGCTATTATCAATGCAATGGCTTAAGGGTGAAAATTTATTAGAATTTAAAAATAAATCTCATAGTATAAGAAAAGAAATTGCATTAAATATGTTTAAAGCCTGGTATTATCCTTTTTATAAATGTGCAGTTATTCATGGAGATCCTCATTTAGGAAATTATTCTGTGAGAAAAGATAGAGGTATAAATCTTCTTGATTTTGGATGTGTAAGAGTTTTTAAACCGGAGTTTGTTAAAGGAGTGATTGATTTATATTACGCAATCTTGGAAAATAATGAAGAATTAGCAGTAAGTGCTTATGAAAGCTGGGGTTTTGAAAATATTTCAAAAAAATTAATAGAAACTCTTAATATTTGGGCTAGATTCCTTTACTCACCTTTATTAGAAAATCGAGTCAGAAAAATGCAAGAAACTAATTCAACAGCTTATGGTGCTGAAACCGCAGCTAAAGTTCATAAAGAACTAAAAAAAATAGGAGGGGTTAAACCACCAAGAGAATTTGTTTTTATGGACAGAGCCGCGATTGGTCTCGGCTCGGTATTTTTACATCTAGATGCAGAAATTAATTGGTATAAAATATTTCATAATATGATTGATGATTTTAAAGTAGATGAAGTAAGGGAATTTCAAAAAAAAAGCTTAGAAAAAGCAAACATTAATGAAATAAACTAATTTTTTCTGAATAATGTTCCGCTTTACTTAACCATTTATCTAATTCTGCCATCGTAATACTCATATCTTTAGATTCATCATTAAGCCATGTTTTAAAAGTAAGAGAATATATTAAAAAAATTGAATTAAGTTTAATAAGATCAAATATAAAATTTTTTTTCGAATTTGATATTTCCATATAAAAATCCAAAGAATTAATTATTTTTTTATAAATTTCTTTTAAATCTCTTGGTTTAGATTTTAAATCATTTAATAATATTCTCAGACTAGTCTTGAAAGGCTGTAGCTTTTCAAACCTTAACATCAATAATTCAAATAAATTATCTCTAACAGAATTATCCTTTAAATCATTAATATCCACATTTTTCATAACTTCTTCATCAATATATTCACTAAAAATTATTAAAAGTTGTTTTTTTGATTTTAATAGATCCTTAACAATATTTAATTCAGTATTTAAGGATTTTGAAAGTTTATTAAAAGAAAAACTACTCCAACCTTCTTTTTCAATTAGATCGAAAGAATATTTTATGAGTTCTGCTTGACTAAAAGTTTTTTTCTTCATCTTGTATTTAACTTTTAAATTGTATTTCAAGTATTTATATATATCATATAAGTCTAAAAAATATATGGGAGTATTTAATTATGGTTAAACAATTTTTTCTTATTTCTGCTAT
>NZFI01000050.1:0-7690 GCA_002690595.1 Rickettsiales bacterium | reverse complement strand
TTTCAAGTCTATTAAAAAAATTTAGAAAATCTTTTTTTAATGCTAATTCTTTTTCTATCGACTTTGAAAATTTAGTTTTTCCTTTAGTTATATTTTCTGTCCATTCATAACAAAAAATCATTATAGCGTGGGATAAATTCAATGATTTAAAACTTGGATTAGAATTAATTTTTAAAAGACCATCCACCATTGATAAATGTTTATTTGTCAAACCAGCATTTTCTGGACCAAATATAATTCCGATTTTATTATTATTTATTGTTCTCTCAATAATTTCCTTTACTGCTGATTTTGGATCTAAAGTTTTTTTGTCTAAAAATCTTTTTCTTGCTGTACAAGCAATCAAAAAATTTAAATCTTTAATTGCATCTTCTAAACTATCAAATTTTTTAATATTTTTGATAACTAAATCTGCTCCAGCTGAAACAGGAATAATTTTTTCATTTTCAAGTCCAAATTTGGGAGAAACAATTCTAATTTTTTCAAAATTGAAATTTAACATAGCTCTTGCAGAAGCACCAAGATTCTCTGGAAGTTGAGTATTAACCAGAATAATTATAGGTTTTTCTATTTGAATTTTAGTCACGTAAAATATTTTACCATATAAATTAAGACTTAATTAAATGGAAAGTAATACTATCATGAAGAGCTATAAAAGATGCATCAATAACATTATTAGCAACTCCTATTGTTGACCATTTTAATCTTTGATTAGATGACTCAATTCTTACTCTTACAAGAGCTTTAGTTCCATCTTTAGGAGTTAAAATCCTTACCTTATAATCTATTAAATTAAGATTAACAAGCTTCGGGTAAGAGTGACTAAGGGCTTTCCTGAGTGCAATATCCAAGGCATTTATTGGACCATTTCCTTCAGCAACACAAAAAAACTCTTTACCTCTAACAAATATTTTTAACCTTGCCTCAGATATAGTAACAAACTTTCCAGAGGTTTGTTTCCTCCTTTCATCTGAAACTTTGTAACTTTCTAGGCTATAAAATTCCTTTAAATTTGAAAATTCTCTTTTAGCTAAAAGTTCAAAACTAGCTTCAGCGCCATCATATGCATATCCCAGGAATTCCTGTTTCTTTGTTAGATTAATAAACGCTGAAAGTTTTTTGTTATCATTTCCAAAATTTATTTTCAATTTCTTTAATTGATTTACTATGTTCGATTTTCCTGATTGATTAGATACAACTAACACTCTCTGATTACCTACACTTTCTGGATTTATATGCTCATAACTTTTTGGATCTTTTTCGACAGCTGAAATGTGAAGTCCTCCTTTATGTGCAAAGGCAGCTGATCCTACAAAAGGAAGATTTCTATTAGATTGTCGATTAAGCGTTTCATCAATAAATCTACTTACATAAGTCATCCTTTTTAAATTTTTATTTAAGTTGGTTTTGTATTTCATTTTTAAACATAAATTTGAAACCACATTTACTAAATTCGCATTACCACATCTTTCCCCTAAACCATTAAAAGTTCCTTGTATCTGACAAACACCATTTCTTACTGCTTCCAAAGAGTTTGCGGTAGCATTATCCGTATCATTATGAAAATGTACTCCTAACTTTTCTCTAGGAATTATTGTACTTACATCTTCAATAATTTCAGCAATTTCATGGGGCAAAGTACCCCCATTTGTATCACAGAGTATTATCCACTTTGCTCCTGCATCTAAGGCTACTTTAATAGTTTTTTTAGCGTATAATGGATTTAATTTATATCCATCAAAAAAATGTTCTGCATCAAACATAACTTCATCAAGACGTTTGCTGGCATATTCAAATGTATCATTTATCATATTAAGATTTTTATCTAAACTTACTTTTAAGGCTTTCAAAACATGAAAATCCCAAGTCTTTCCAACTATACACGCAGAAGAGGCACCAGAATTTAAAACTGCGTTTAATCCAGGATCGTTTTCAGCACTTTTTCCATCCTTCCTTGTCATTCCAAACGCGCATAATTTTGATTTTTTTAATAGAGGTAATTTTTTAAAAAATTCATCATCAGTCGGATTGGCGCCAGGCCAACCTCCTTCTATATAGTCAACTCCAAAATTATCTAAAACTTCAGTAATCCTTAGTTTATCTTGCAAACTAAATGCTATTCCCTTAGTTTGAGCACCATCCCTTAAAGTACTATCATAGATTGTAATATTTTTTGTTTTCATTTTTATGTTATGAAATTAAACGTCTTAATATTTCTTTCCTATTAATTAACGGTAAAATCAAATTCATTTCTGGACCTTTATCCATCCCTGTGATTGCAATTCTCAATGGCATAAATAATTTTTTTCCTTTCCTTCCAGTAATATCAGAAATCTTATTCGTCCATTTTGACCAAGTTTCATTATTTAGGATATCAGGCAAATTATCTTCTGCAATTTTTAAAAATTCTTTTTCATTTTGAACAATCTTGTTCTGGAATTTATTATCGTAAATTGTTTTTAACCATAACTCTAAATCCTCGGTAGTTTCAATATTAGATTTAATAGCTCCCCAAAACTCCTTGGTAAAGTCTTTTTGTGAAATTTCTTTTATTTCTTCATACGAAATACTTTTTAGGTATTTTGAGTTTAATCTAAATAAATCATCATAATTAAATTGAATTGAACTCTTAGAAAAATTTAAAAAATTAAATTCTTCTATTAGTTCATTAACTGTTTTTATTGAATCTATAGATAAACTACTTCCTAATTTAACGAGAAGATTATTTAGCACATTAAAATCAATTTTACTTTCTCTAATTTCACTTAACGATAAAGAACTTAATCTCTTGGATAAACTCTCACCAGTGGCACTTTTCATAAGTGGAAAATGTGCAAAATCAGGTATATCAGCATCTAGAGAATGAAATAACTCAATTTGTGCAGCTGTATTTGTTATATGATCATCACCTCTAATTATTGATGAAATTTTATAATCTATATCATCTATTACAGAAGTAATTGTAAATAGAGGAGTTCCATCAGAGCGAATTAAAACTGGATCGGAAATTGAAAGTTTCTCGAATCTAATCTCACCATGAATACGATCTTTCCATTTAATTTCTTTATCACTAAGTTTAAATCTCCAATGTGGTTTTTTATTCAAATTTGAAAATTGACTTTTTTCTTTTTGAGTTAATTTTAATGAAGATCTATCATAAATAGGTGGTTTTCCCATTTTTAGTTGTATTTTTCTTTTTAAAGAAAGTTCCTCTGCTGATTCATAGCATGGATATAGTTTTCCCTTTTTTTTGAGTGTTTCTGCAATCTCATTGTAAATTGCCATTCTTTTTGACTGAAAAAAACAGTCATCAAATTTAATTCCTAACCACTCTAAATCTTCTTTAATAGCATCTGTATATATAGATTTAGACCTTTTTAAATCAGTATCGTCAATTCGTAATATAAACTTTAAGTTATTTTTTTTAGCACACAAATAATTAAGTAGGGCTATTCTTGCATTACCAACATGAAGTAATCCTGTAGGACTAGGTGCAAATCTCAACATAACTATATTCTTTCAATTTCAAATTTATTAGTAATTGGAAACCTTCTGTCATAATCAAAACTCATCTTAGAAATTTTTGGACCAATTGCACTTTGAAATCTTTTATGCTGAGATATTATAATTAATCTCCAAATATCAATTATCATTTTTCTATCAAAACCCATTTCTTCAATTTTCTTTATACTAAAGTTTTTATCAATCAATAAGAATAATATTTTATCAAGTATTTCATATGGCGGAAGTGAATCAGAATCTTTTTGATTATCTTTTAATTCTGCAGAAGGTTCTTTTTGAATAATCTTTTCTGATATCAATGATTTTTTCTTAAGATTTGAAAGAATAGAATAATTTTTATTTCTCCAAGAACATAGCTTATAAACTTCTGATTTATATACATCTTTAAGAAGTGAAAAACCTCCGCACATATCACCATATATTGTAGAATATCCTACTGATAACTCTGATTTATTTCCTGTTGCTAATAAAAGCATGTTAAATTTATTAGATAAGGCCATCAATATATTTCCTCTGATTCTTGATTGTAAATTTTCTTCAGTTTGATCTACTGGTAAATTCCCAAATTTTTTTGAAAGTAAATTATCAAAACTCAATCTAAACTTTTCAATTGGAATTATATCTAATTCGAATCCTAGATTCTTTGCAAGTTCTATAGAATCATTCTTACTATCTAAGGAAGAATATTTTGTTGGTAAAAAGAACCCTGAAACATTTTCACTTCCAATAGCGTCACATGCAATTAAAGAACAAAGAGCCGAATCAATACCACCAGATATTCCTATCATTGTTTTGGAAAAATTATTTTTTTTTAGATAATCTCTTAATGCTAAAACTAAAGCATTGTATATATTTTCAAAAATATCTTCATTTTTAACTTTTTTTACTAATTCTCTTTTTGTCGTTTTTAGTGGATCGATTGAAAAAAAATTATCTGATTCCCTAAAAAAAGGTCCCTGATAGACAACTATTTTATTTTTATCGACACAAAAAGAACCTCCATCAAAAACAAGGTCATCTTGTCCTCCAATTAAGTTTACATATAAAATTGGAACTTTGAACTTTTCTATTCTCGATTTTACTAGTTTCAATCTTTCACTAAATTTTTCCTTCTCAAAAGGTGAGGCATTTAAAACTATTATAAAATCATATTTGAATGAAGATATTTTCTTTATGAAATCATTATTCCACAGATCTTCACATACTAAAAATTTAAATTTTAATTTTTTATATAAGAAAAAATCATTTTTAATCTTAGTTGAAGAAAAATATCTCTTTTCATCAAAAACACCATAATTTGGTAAGATATATTTATTAAACTGTTTTAAAATTTTACCTTTTTTTATTATCAATACTGAATTATATAATTTCTTTTTTCTTCTTATTGGTAAACCAAGAACAAAAATTGTCTTTTTACCTTTAGTTAGTTCAATAATTTTTTCTTTATAAATATTTAATAATTCATGAAAATCATCCCTGTGAAGAAAATCTTTTGGAGGGTAACCTGTTAAAGCAAGCTCAGGGGTTATAAAAAAATCACAATTATTTTTATTAGCTTTTAGGAAGGAGTTTTTAAATAAAATAAAGTTATTTCTTAAATCACCTACGATAGTATTCTTCTGCAAAACTGAAAATTTAATATTCAAAATATTGCCTAAAAATTCATTACTAAATTTTTTTTAGAGAAGTTGCTAATAAGAATGCCAGTTCAATAGATTGTGACGCATTTAATCTTGGATCACAATGAGTATGATATCTTGCTCCTAAGTCTTCATCAGTTATTTTTTGCATACCACCTAAACATTCAGTTACATTTTGTCCAGTCATCTCTAAATGTATTCCGCCAGCGTAGACATTCTCTTTTTTATGTATTTCAAAAAAAGATTTTACTTCATTTAAAATATTTAAAAAATTTCTAGTTTTATAACCACTATTACTTTTTTCAATATTGCCATGCATTGGATCACATGACCAAACTACTTTATGTCCATGACTCTTAATCTTTCTTAAAATTTTGGGATATATTTTATTAATTTTTTTAGAACCCATTCTAACAATTAAAACAATCTTACCCGCTTCATCTTGAGGATTAATTTTTTCTATTAATTTAAGAAGTTCATTAACATCTGTTGATGGACCAACCTTAATCCCTATTGGATTGCTTATTCCTGAACAAAATTCTACATGTGCTCCATCTATTTGTCTTGTTCTATCACCAATCCATAACATATGAGCTGAAACATCATACCAATCACCTGTTGTACTATCAACCCTGACAAAACAAGACTCGTAAGGTAATAATAAGGCTTCATGAGATATAAAAAAATTTGACTCTGCAAGTTCTCTTGATGATTGACTATTTATTCCACAAGCATTCATAAAACTCAAACTTTCAGAAATTCTATCCGCTATATTCTTGAACGCCGAACCTTGAGGTGAATTTTTTACAAAATCTAAATTCCAATTTTGCACATATGATAAATCAGCATAGCCTCCAGTCGCAAAAGCTCTAATTAAATTCTGAGTTGAAGCTGACTGATAATATGCATCAAACATTCTTTTTGGATCTGGTTCTCGAGCAAATTCATTGAATTCTATTCCATTAATAATATCTCCTAAATAGCTGGGATATTCTATTCCATTTTTTTTTTCAACAGGATTTGATCTCGGCTTTGCAAACTGACCAGCTAAACGTCCTACTTTAACAACTGGAACATTAGCTGCATAAGTTAATACAATAGCCATTTGAAGAATTACTCTAAATGTATCTCTGATATTATCAGGATGAAATTCTGCAAAACTCTCAGCACAATCACCTGCTTGAAGTAAAAAGCCCTTTCCATCAACGCATCTACTTAATTCTTTTTTTAGATCTCTTACCTCTCCAGCAAAAACAAGAGGAGGTAATTTTTTAAGCTTTTGAAGTGTCTCATTTAAAATTTTTTCATCTTTATAAATTGGTTGATGAAGTGCAATTTTATTTCTCCAACTTTCGGGTTTCCATTTTTTATTCATTTTTTTAAAATACAGATTATAATTTTTATAATGTTAGCAAATAATTACACATAAAATTACAAATTTACAATTTTTTATAGTTTTTGTTTTAGAGTTACAATTTCTTCTGCACTTGATGGGTGAATTCCTATTGTTCTGTCAAAATCACTTTTTTTTAGTCCACTAACAATTGCGACTGAAAAACCTTGAACTATTTCAGCAGCATCATTTCCAATATAATGAAGCCCTACAACTTTATCAGAAGTTTTCTCAACAATTAATTTAATAAACACTCTCTCATTTATATTACTTAATGTAAACTTAAGAGGCTTAAATTCACTAACATATACATCAATAGTTCCATATTTTTTTCTTGCTAATTCTTCCGATAATCCAACAGTTGCCATATTTGGATTAGAAAAAATGGCTGTGGGAATATTTTTATACTCAAATACATCTTTATTGGGTTGTTCTAGATTTTTTATAAAGTAAACAGCTTCATTTATTGCTACAGGAGTTAATTGGACTTTATCAATAACATCTCCTATTGCATATATATTTTTGCTTGATGTTTCAAAGTAATCATCAACAATTATAGAGCCATTTTCATTGGTTTTTATATCTGTTTTCTCAAGTTTAAGCTTTTTTGTATTGGATTTTCTCCCTGTAGCTGCCATTACAACTTCAAAATTATATTCTTTATTATTTATATCAACTGAATAAATTTCATTTATTTTAGTAATCTCTTTTGGTGTTGATTCAAATAAAAACTTTATTCCTTTTTTTTCCATCTCATCTTTTAAAAATAAAACAGTTTGTTTATCAAAGCCTCTTAAGAGTGTATTACTCCTAATACAAATTGTAGTATCAACTCCAAGTCCATTAAAAATAGAGGCAAATTCTACTGCTATATATCCTCCACCCATTATTAAAATATTCTTTGGTAATTTTTTTAAATCAAATGCTTCATCAGAGGTAATTATAGAATTTGATCCCTTCATTTCTGGGATAACAGGTTCTCCACCAACTGAGATAAGTATATTTTTGGCGTTAATATTCAATCCATTACTGAGCTCAATAGTATTATTATTTTTAAAAGAAGCCCATTCAGAGAAAACTTCAACCCCTGCATTTGATAATAAATTATTATATATATTATTTAATCTTTTTAACT
>NZFI01000049.1:0-9176 GCA_002690595.1 Rickettsiales bacterium | reverse complement strand
ATAAATTATTAATTTTTTGAAGATTGTATTAAAATATTAGAAATGAAATTTAAAAAAATTAAAGCATCGAAGAGGGTTAAAAGCGTAGCCTTTGCAATTTTAATGTCTTTTGTAACAAGTTCTATTGTTTCTTCAATTGTTGTCATCAATACTCAAAAATTATCTGATTTTTATACCTTTTGGCTTCCTTCAGTATTTAGAGCCTGGCCAATAGTTTTTATTCTAATTTTAATATTTGTCCCAGTATTAAATAAATTGTTAGATCTTTTTTTAGATGTCAATGATAAAGAAAATAATAAATAGTATATTAAAAACTTTATTTTATGAATAAATTAAAAAAACTTAAGACCTGGTGTCTTTTTGATTTTGGACTATCTAGTTATCCCACACTAATACTTACATTTTTTTTTGGAGCTTATTATGTAAAGGTCATTGCAATAGACGAGGTCTCAGGCACCTCCGATTGGGGTTTGTCTATATCAATTTCGAGTTTTATTTGTGTGACTTTATTTACTTTATTTTTAAAAATAAATAAGCGATTAGGACTTACGCTTAAGTCACTTAATTTTTTAATACCATTTTTACTTCTTATTTCTTGCACTTCATTTTTATACTTTTTTAATGATAGTAGATTTATTTATTTACCATTACTATTTATTGTAATCTCTTTTGTTGCTTTTGAGGTTTTAAATCTATTTTATAATATTTCATTAACTAAAATTGCATCAAGAAAAAATATTGGGTTTGCCTCTAATATTGGCTGGTCAGTGGGTTATTTAGGTGGTTTGCTGTCTTTATTCATTATATGGTATTTAATTAGGTTAAGTGAAAATGATTCTTCGGTTATCTATTCAGAAAATATTTTTGTATTTATAGGTCCTTTTGTAGGTTTCTGGACTTTACTTTTTTGTACTCCACATTTTTTAAGTTTTAAAAATATCAGTTTTAAAATTCCTGCTAATTTCTCAATATTAAGAATAATTAAAACTAAAACAATACGAAGCTTTATTTTTGCATATTTTCTTTACAATAATGCTGTAATATGTATTTTTGCATTTGCTAGTTTATTTGCTTCAATTTTGTTTAATTTCAGTGAAAATGAAATTTTACTTCTAGGTATTTTTATCAATCTTGCTGGTATAATAGGATGTCTATTTTTTGCTAAATTTGAAGATAATATTGGATCAAGAAAAACTATTTGCATTTGTATTATAAGTTTAACAATCCTTACATTTCTGTTATTATTTATTAAAACTAAGCTATTTTTTTGGTCTTTAGCATTATTTATAGGTTTTTTTATTGGACCAATACAAGCCTCAAGTAGATCCTATCTTTCAAAAAGCATAGGTGAAAAAGATGTTTTAAGTATATTTACATTTTATTCAGTCTTAGGAAATAGTTGTTCAATAATCGGTCCTTTCTTTATTAGTATATTGATAAGCATTACGGATTCAATAAAAATAGGATTAACCTTAATACCCCTATACTTATTTTTAAGTCTATTGATTTTAAATAAAAAAACTAGTGTTTGAAATTTCTATAACCAGTAAAAACCATAGAAATTTTATTTTTATTTGATTCTTCAATTACTAATTTGTCATTTTTTGAACCCCCTGGTTGAATAATAGAGGAGATAGGATACTTTTTACAAAGTTTAACAATATCTGGAAAAGGGAAAAACCCATCCGATGCCATAATAAATTTTTCCGTACTGTTCTTAAAGTTCTGTAATTTTTTTAAAGCTTGTTTTGCTGAATCTAACCTATTAGTTTGTCCAACTCCTATACCCACAGTTGTTAACTTTTTTGAAATTACTATAGAGTTTGAATTCACGTACTTAGCAACAGTAAAAGCGAATTTTAAATCTTCCATTTCTATTTTAGAAGGTCTTTTTAGAGTTGGAAAAGATAGGTCTTTATATTTAAATTTTTTTAAATTTTGCTCCTGAACCAATAAATGATTTTTGGTGCTCGAAAAGCTAAGATTTTTTTTATTACTTAAAATATTTTTATATTCAATGATTATAAGATTTTTTTTTGAACTTAGAAATTTTGTTACTTCTTTAGAAATTCTTGGTGCAATAATAACTTCAGTAAAATTTTCTTTGATTAATTTTGCTGTTTTCAATGTTAATTCTTTATTTAAAGCGACAATTCCTCCAAAAGCACTTACAGGGTCTGCGTTTAAAGCATTTTTATAAGCATTTTCTTGTTTGCTTGATATCGATACTCCACAAGGATTACCATGTTTTAATATAACACAAGAAAAATTGTTATTAAATTCTAATGCAAGTTCAATAGCAATACTCATATCATTAATATTATTCAAAGACATTTCCTTTCCTGAAAGTTGATTAATATTATTTCTTCCAAACTCATATAATGCTGCATGTTGATGAGGATTTTCACCATATCTTAGCTCTTTAATTTTTTTGAACGGTAATGTAAGTTCATCTCCAAATAAATCTTCTTTATGCATACTCGAAAACCATTTAGCTATTTGACTTTCGTAAAAAGCACTTTTTTGAAAAGCCTTTATTGCAAGAGACTTTCTATAATCATAACTTAAAAAGTTTCTATTATTTGCTGCAAGCTTTACGAAACTTTCGTAATCTTTAGGATCTGATAATACTACTGTTGATGAAAGGTTTTTTGCAGCAGCCCTTATTAAGGTAGAGCCTCCAATGTCAATATTTTCAATACATTCTTCAAAGACTTGATTAGATTCTTTTATAGTTTCAAAAAAAGGATATAAATTAACAACAATTAAATCAAAAGTGAGTAAATTTAATTTACTAATTTGTTTTAAATGTTCACTGTTATTTTTATCTGCCAAAATACCTGAATGAACAGCAGGGTGCAGAGTTTTTACCCTTCCACCTAGTATTTCAGGGAAATTTGTAATTGTAGATATTTCGAATAATTCAATCTTTGAACTTAATTTTTTTAAATATTTATATGTTCCTCCTGAAGAGAAGATTTTAACTTTAAATTTTTCAAAATAAGGTACTAATAAATCAAGCTTATTTTTATCGGATACTGAGACTATGGCATTTTTAATTTCAAGTTTCTTCATTATCTTAGCTTTTCTTTATACTCGGGTAATATTTTTTTTAATAAGAAAATACTCTTTTTTTCATCGTTATTTTTGATAGATGTTATAAGCTTTTTTATCTCTGATTCTTTTGATGGAAAAATGACTGAATTAGTTTCAAGAATACCTTTCGTTTGAGATTTCCTCATTTTTTCCTGTTTATAGAATAGTTCTTCGTTAAGCTTTTCACCATTTCTAAGTTTAGTATATTTAATTTTTACATCCTCATTTATTTTTTTTCCAGATAAACTTATCATTTTTATTGCAAGTTCTTTAATTTTTACCGGATCACCCATTTCTAGAACATTAACAATTGAATTTTCAGCATTTTTATGCTGGGAAGACAGAAGCACTAATTCTACTGCTTCTCTAATGGTCATAAAATATCGTGAAACCTCTGGATGGGTTATGGTTATGGGGCCTCCCAAATTAATTTGTTTTTCAAATAATGGAACAACAGAACCCGTAGAACCAAGAACATTACCAAATCTTACTATTTTATAATTAGTCTTAGAACTTTTACCAACCATTTGGATATATTTTTCACTTAATCTTTTGGTTGCTCCCATAATATTAGTGGGATTAACTGCTTTATCAGTTGAAATAAAAATCATTTCTGGCACTTTATATTTTTTACATAGATTTATAATTTTCACAGTCGCAAGAAAATTTGTTTTAAGAGCCTCTATTGGATCAGACTCAACAAAAGTAATATGTTTTAAAGCTGCAGCATGAAAAATAATATCTGGTTTTTGGGAGCTTATAAGTTTTTCCATTTTAAATGAATCTCTAATATCACCGAGAACTGGAAAGCTTCTTATATTAATTTTTTGTGAAATTTCATAAAGACTAAACTCATTTTGCTCAATAAGTATTAATTTTTTGGGATTTAGTGTTGAAATTTGTTTACATAATTCACTTCCAATACTTCCCCCAGCACCAGTTACCAAAACTACTTTATTTGATAATTTTTTTAAAGAGTCCGTTTCATGAATTCTTTGTTGCCTACCGAGGACATCTTCAATAATTATCGGCCTTGCTTTAAACTTTTCGGCTGAATTAGATTTAAAATCAGTAATTTTGGGTAATTCACCTATAGCAAGTCCATTTTTTTTAGCAAAAATAAACAAAGATTCAATTATTTCAACTGAAAGCGAGTGATCAGCGATTATTAATCTTTGTGGAGCAATTTTTTTTTCTAAAATTACTTTTTTTAAACTCTCAATTTTTTCTGTAGTAGTTAATATTGGTATACCATGTATTGTTCTACCTATTGATTTTGTGTATGTGCCAATAATTCCAACTACATTAAAAGGAGAAGATTTCTCTCTGCTTGCTCTTATGAAGAGTTCAGTAGTATCATTATTTCCAACTACTACTACTGGTATTTTTCTTTTCTTAACTATAGACTTTTTATTCTCGGTTCTATCCTTTATTAGTCTATAAAATATTCTTGGTCCTGAGATTCCAAATAAAGAAACTATAAATAATAAAACTAAAAATGAACGAGGTATATTTTCTAACCTAATAGTTAAAAAAAGAGTTGCAAAAATAATTAAACAAGAAGCAATTAAACTTTTAAAAATCGAGAGTATTTCATGAATTGATGAATATTTCCATATTCCATGATAAAAACCAAATCTATTCAGAAAGAAAATTGTTAACGGAGAATATACGACTATATATGGCCATAGTGAATTTATTAAGATAAACGCCTCGTTTTCCAACCTAAGCCACAATGCAAAAACAAATGAAAAGCTAAGGATTATGAAGTCATGAAAAATATTTAACAGAATTTTTTTATTTTTGATAATCATGTGATTTTTCTTTTTGCAACCAAATTAAAAGTATTAAGACTGATAAAACTGCTAAAACTAAACTAAATATTTTAATTTGAAAATATACTAATGATAGAATTATTAAAAATAAATTAAGTAATGTGATTCTTTTTAGAACTACGCGATGTGAAAATCCATTCCTAATTTTTTTTTGATAGAAATGTTCACTATGTGCTCTAAAAATTGGTTTTCCTTTAATAGTTCTTTTTATTAGGGTTATTGAAGAGTCTAAAAAATGAAATAATATTAGTATCATGATTGGAAAAAAACAATCATATTTTAAAAGTCCTTCTATTGAAACAAAGCCAACAAGGTATCCAATAGGTATAGAGCCCACGTCACCAAGAAATATTTTTGATGGTGGTTTATTCCAGTATAAAAAACCTAAAAACGTTGAAAAAATCAATATTCCTAAATAAGAATAGTCATATGGTAAATAACCAAATAATGCAATCATTGTTATACCAGTTGCGAATGAACATATTTGAACAGCAGTAATGCCGTCCATACCATCCATAAAATTAAAAAGATTGATGATCCATAAAAGGTGTAGAATTAAAGCAGCTTTGAAAATTATGATTATTAATATAGTATTTAATCCAATTTCAATTAAATATTTTTTTTGTTTTATAAATTCTTGTATAGTAGGATCTAAATAATTAATTGTTATCAAAACACAAAGCAATTGAATAATTAATCTAGGTATTGATGGAAGGTTATAAATGTCGTCTATGAGTGAAGTCACAAAAAGTAATAACATAATCACACTTACAAAAATCCATATTACTGAATTTATAAAATTAAAGTTATATAAAAAAATGATCATACCTAAAATTATAGGAATTATAATAATACCTCCACCCTTAGGTGTGGGTTTGTAATGATTACTTCTTTTAACGGGTTTATCTAAAATTTTATATTTTTTTAGATATTGAATTAGAAATTTAAGTGATACTAAAACAATACCTGTTAAAATTAATGGAATTATTATATAAAGTAATATTGACATTTAGTTTAGTTTTACTTAACTAGAGCTGCTCGTAAACAAAAAAAAAGATTCTACATGAAAATTAAAAAAATTGCCATTATAGGTTTAGGATATGTTGGCCTTCCATTAGCGGTAGAATTGTCAAAATATTATAAAGTTTTAGGTTTTGATATTAACTTAAATAGAATTAAAAAACTTAATTCTGGTAGAGATCATACAAATGAGGTTAGTTCAAAAAATTTAAAAAAAGCTATAAAAAATGGACTAGAGATTACTAGTAAAAAACAAAATCTATCAAATTATAATATTTTTATTGTGACAGTCCCCACGCCAGTTACTAAATCTAACAAACCAGATTTTAAGCCTTTATTAGATGCATGTAAGGTTTTAGGAAAAAAAATAAAAAGAGGAACAGTTATTGTTTTTGAAAGTACTGTTTATCCTGGTGCTACTCAAGATGTTTGTGGAAAAGAAATTGAAAAATATTCAGGATTTCAAATGGAGCAAGATTTTTTTCTTGGATATTCCCCAGAAAGAATTAACCCAGGAGATAAAATTCATACAATTGATAAAATTACTAAGGTAGTCTCTGCTGAAAGTAAATATGCTGTAAGTGTATTAAAAGAGGTTTATTCAAAGTTAACTTCAGGAAATATTTTTATTGCAAAAAATATAAAAGTTGCCGAAGCCTCAAAGGTTATAGAAAATGCTCAAAGAGATATAAATATAGCGTTTGTAAACGAGGTTGCAAAAATTTCACAAAAGTTAAACATTAGTGTTTATGATGTTCTAGACGCGTCTTTAACTAAATGGAATTTTCTGAATTTTTATCCAGGACTCGTTGGAGGACATTGTATAGGAGTTGACCCATTTTATTTAGCTGCAAAAGCAAAAGAACTAGGTATAGAACCAAAGGTAATATTATCAGGGCGGAAAACAAATGATAGCATGGGTAAGTTTGTTGCTAGACAAATAAATAAAAAAATACAACCTAAATCTAAAATTTTAATCTTAGGAATAACATTTAAAGAAAACGTTCCTGATACAAGAAACTCAAAAATATTTGATTTAGTAAATTTTTTTAAGGAAAAAAAACATGACGTTAATGTTTGTGACCCACATGCTCGTAGTAATGATGTGAAAAAATTTAAACTTGTTTCTATAGATAATTTGTTTGCTCATTCATACGACTTGATATTGCTTGCAGTATCACATAAAGAGTTTAGTGTCTTTTCTCAGGAAAAAGTTAAATCACTATTAAATAAAAATGGATTGGTAGCAGATATTAAAGGTCTTTGGAGGAAAAAAAATACATTTGATCGTTATTGGTCACTTTAATTCAATTAATTAATCTAAATAACCATTTTATTTTTTTGTTTGGAATGATTGGACTACTGATAAAAATATGATTACTTCTAATAGGGTTTTGACCTCCACTTAAATATATACTTTCATTTACCTCTATATTTGATTCTGAACAAATAAACTCCCACCCATTTCCATCCGGTAATTTTAGTATTGCTTTTTTTTTGCTTCCAGTAATATTGATATCTACTTTAGGATGAAGGTGAAAGCGTATTTGGAAATTCTTAGGAATCCTTAAATATTTATTTTTTGTTTTGAAAAGATAATCATGACCTCTAATAATTTTATTTTTTGTATCAATATGAATTTTTCTTGAATGAATTAAACCAAAGAAATTTTGGTATCCTGAATGTGCGGCATCAATCCAATATGAGCTTCCTTTTTGATATTTTTTAGACCATACATTTGCAATTCTATCAGTGCGCTTTTTTAATTTTTGAAAGAAAATATCAGAAGAGTTTGTATTATCAATTGACGCTGTACTATGCGCAGCTGTAGACTTCATTGCCTCCATCCATTTTTTATTATTTATATGAGGAGGCCCAGAATTAACAACTATTTGTGATTTTGCGAAAGAAAACTCAAATGATAATGATCCTGCATACACATCTTCTTTTACTGGATTTCCACAATCCATTATAAATGTAATTTTATTTTTTGATAATCTTCTAAAACCTGCTTTCTCAAGAAAGAGAGGAGTTTTTAGTTTTGAGTTGGCTCTTATTAATACTTGATTTAGTTCATTATTACTTTTATAAAAAGATCTATTAAAAGTTGATAATAGACCATTCCCTGATTTGAAAAATTTTAATATAGAAGCTGATTTTGATATAGAGGCATTTAATTTTTGAGGAATTTTTTTTTTAGCATCTATAAGATAACTTTTAATATCTATTAAGTTTTTTAAAAACTCTAGATGTATACTAGGAGATTTTAAATAATGACAACCATCTTGAAGAATTTGATTTTCAATTTCTAATAATAAAAGATTAATTCCAAAATTAAGCTTTTTTTTAAAATTATTAAATGTAAGGGCAAGGATTATTATGCTTTTAATTATTAAAATTCTATCAAATCCATCAGTTTCAGTTATATTTTTCTTAAAAAGGTGATTTGCTTGCTTGCAAATACTTTTAAGTAAAGTATCTTGAAATGATTCTTCTGCGCTAGAACAATAAAACATAAAGTTCTCAATCAAGGAAGAAACTCTTTTTGCTAAGATACTATCTTTCCATTCAAATTCAGACCATTTATTATATTTTTTTATCCATTGTTCCACTGATTTTCTTAAAAAAAGTCTCGAATTGTTAGTCCCTATTGATCTTATATCTCTTGCCCAACTAAAACTATGTAACTCTTCCTTCCACAATTTAGAGGCATTATTTTTTTCCCAAATATTTGTTTTATAATAAACTGTTTCTCCATAAAATTTTATATAACCATCTACTATATCTTGACCCTTCCTCCTATCACCTTGCCATGGATCATTTAATATAATAGATATTTCTGACGAAATATCTTTCATAAGAATATAGTCATATATAGGTGTTTTCTGAAAAAATAAATTTGATGTATTTTTTATATAATTAAAATATGTTTTCTTTAAAAGCATATAACTATTAGAATTCTCTTTTGAGGCAGGCAATAAAGAATCCATCCAAGCCTCCTTTTTCTTTCATGCAAATTGGGGTGCAATAAATCATGCCATTTTTATAATAACAATCTATATTACCCAGCATATTTTTATTTATTTTAAGTAATTTAAAGTTTTTGTTTTTTATTAAGAAACTACTTATTTGATTCTCTGCTTCTTCTTTAATTAATGAACATACACTATAAATCATAAATCCACCTATACTTAAGAATGAAGCTGTTTTATTTAAAATATTTTT
>NZFI01000048.1:0-13854 GCA_002690595.1 Rickettsiales bacterium | reverse complement strand
GTTTAATAATTGGAAGTGTTCAGCATGACCTTTCATTAAATGAGTCTGCAGAACTGTATATTTTATTGACAGTTGGTGATGGTTTAGTTGCTCAGATTCCATCATTGCTTCTTGCCTTGGCAACGGCTACAATTGTAACAAGAATCTCTGCTGATGATAAAGATTTATCAGGTCAAATTTCAAGTCAAATGGGATTATCAAGGGCCTGGGTACCAGTTTCAGCTGTGCTTTTTTTATTTGGTTTAGTTCCAGGGATGCCTAATAAATTATTTTTAATTGCAGGTGCTATTTCTGGAGTTTTAGCATGGAAGATGAATAAAAATGATAACACAGAAGAAATTGAACTTAATACGAAAAAAGAAGGAGAAGAAGATACTCCCGAAAAAATAGATATTGATGATGTTTCTGATAACGCAGCTGTTTCACTTGATTTAGGCTATGGAATAATTTCATTGGTAGATTCGGAAGATAAAAAATCTTCTGGACCATTAATAAGTAAAATTACTGGTATTAGAAAACAGGTTTCAAAAGAGTTAGGTTTTGTAATTCCTCAGGTAAGAGTTAAAGATGATTTGTCTTTAGATGCTAATACTTACGTCATTAAAATTGGGCACAGCATTGTAGCTGAGGATAAAATTTTTACCGATAGATTGTTAGCTATGCCAAGTGATGATACTCAAATTAAAATACAAGGTATCGAGGTTAAAGATCCTTCATTTGGGATGACTGCATATTGGATAGAAAAGCACTTAGTTGGAAAAGCAGAGAGTAACAATTATATGATTATTGAGCCAGAAGCAGTAATTGGAACTCATATAAATCAAATATTAATTAAATATGCTGGTGAGTTAATTAGTCAAGATGATGTTCAAGTTTTATTAGATAATTTAACAAAAACTAGTCCACAATTAGTTCAATCAGTAATACCAAAGCTTGTACCACTTCATCATTTAACAATAATTTTAAGAAGTTTATTATCGGAAAGAGTTCCGATAAATGACTTAAAAAAAATACTAGAAGCTCTTTCTAATTTGGCAGAAAAAAAAATGACTCCTGAAGAATTATCAGAAGCAGTTAGACCAGCAATTGTATCGTTACTTATACAGAGATTATCAGGAATAAATGAGCCATTAAATGTTAGTACTTTCAATGCTGATTTTGAGCAAATGTTAATTCAAATGTCTCAAAAAAGTAGTTCTGAGGGTTTGTTAATGGATCCTAGTTTAGCAAAACAAATTATTCAATCTATCATGGAAGTTAATGAAAAAATGTCTGCAGAAAATAAAACAGCTGTAGTAGTTACTTCGCCCATTATTAGAAAAGATATGTCTATTTTATTAAGACAACATATAGAAGATATAGTTGTTTTAGCTTTTACAGAATTACCGGAAAATAAAAAAATAAAGGTAATAGCCACCATTGGTGAAAAAATATTAACTCAATCAAAGGAGAGTAAAAATGACAACGCAACTGTTTAAAGCAAAGGATGTTAGAACTGCAATAGGACTAGTAACAGAGGAGTTTGGAGATGAAGCCATTATTTTATCAACAAAAAAAAATAATGGATTAGTGGAAATAGAGGCTTCAAATAATAATGAAGTTATAACTTCTTTTCCAAGAGGAAAAGAGGATAAAAAAGCTTTTTCAAAAATATTTCATAAAAAATTAGAGGAAAAAACATATAGGTTTCCTGAAAATAAAAATTCATCATTAAATTTATCAAATGATCAAGAAAAAAAAATAAATAACTCACTATTTGAAAATAAAACAAATGATGATCTTGATTTTATTAAAAGTGAAATCGTAACAATGAAAAAAGAAATTAAAAGTATGATTTTAACTGATGAGTCAAGTATCAGTGATAAATTGTCACGCTCAACACCAATGAAATTGAGACAAGATAATTTTTCACAAGATATTATCAGACAATTAAGTTATTGCTATCAAGGCAAAAATTTAGAAGAGGGAAAGGTATCTTTTTTTAGAGAATTAGCAAAAAAACTTTCTAGTTTAGATTTTGAAAGAATATTAAAATCAAAAAATATTTTTGTTTTTGGAAACTCAGGTTCTGGAAAATCTACTTTAGTTGCAAAATTAGCAGCATACATTTCTGATAAAAATAAAACTAAGGATATTAACCTTATTAATGTTTCCCATGCTTCAACGAACCATTCAGAAGTTCTAAGAGGCTATAGTAGAGTATTGGGTTTTAAAATGAGTGATATTAAAAATTTTAACTTTCAAGAAAATATTAATTCCGAAGATAATATTGAAAAAGTAAATATTTTTGATTTTTCAAATGATATGAACTTTAGTATGCAAAAAATAAATGAGATAAAAAAGAATTATAAAGATTTTGAATTCTGTTCTATTTTAGCTTTGCAAAGTGGTTCAAATTCTGCAATGATTAAAAATATTTGGTCTCAAGTTTCAGACATAAAACCAATGATTGCATTGACTAAATTAGATGAGTGTTGGACAGGTGCTGAAGAGTTATCAGCTCTTGCGAATATTAAAGCAAGAATTGGGCTTGTCACTGGTACCAGGGTAATTATAGATTCTATATTGCCTGCAGATGAACACTCTTTGACTAAATATATGAAGGAAAATTTTCAAGGTGAATGATACAATAGCCGTTACAAGTGGAAAAGGCGGAGTAGGAAAAACTACAGTTTCTGTTAATTTGTCCATAGCTTATAAGTTGCTTCTAAACGATGTTTTATTATTAGATACAGATTTAGGCATGGCTAATTCTCATGTTTTATTGGGAGTTAACCCTGAATATAATCTTTCAAATGTTCTTAATGGTAGTAAAAAAATAAATAGTGTAGTAGTAAATACTGACTCAGGAATAAAACTTGTATCTGGAGGTTCAGCAACTTCAGATCTTTTAAATCTAAGTAATGAAAAAAGATTTGGTTTGCTAAATGAAATTGATAAATATCTTGCCGATTTTGAAAAAGTGAAGCTGATTGTTGATGTTGCTGCAGGTGCAGAGGACAACACAGTTGTTTTTGCTAATGCTTGTGGAAGAATAGTTGTTGTAATCGTTGGAGAACCAACAAGCTTTGTTGATTCTTATTCTCTGATTAAAACAATTAATCAAAAATCTTCTTTTAAAAACTTTTGTCTAATAGTTAATCAAGTTGATGATAAAAAAAATGCGAAAGATTTATTTGAAAGGTTTCAAAAAATTACTTCAAAATTTCTTGATATTAAATTGCACTATGTGGGTTATATTGAACAATCGAGAAAAATAAAACAATCAATTGTTGAGAGAAAACCTATTTTAGTTTCTGATCCAAAATCTGATATTTCAATGAATTTTTTAAAAATCGCGACAGAAATTTTAAAAACACCAAAAAATGAATGGGGTGGATTAAGTTTTTTAACTGGAAATAAAAAAAGAGCTTAAAAATAAAATGACTTCGTATTTTAAATCTGACCCAATTCAAAAATTAATTGAGGATAACCTTGATCTTGTCAAAAAAGTTGCATGGCAAATACATGGGAAAGTTAGAGGGATTGTTGAAATTGAAGATCTTATTCAACAAGGAATGGAAGGTTTAATTCACGCCGCACAGAAATATACCCAAAAAGATGGTGTTGATTTTAATCAATATGCCTATCTGAGGGTAAGAGGTTCAATAATTGATTATTTAAGGAAAAATTCTAATTTATGTAGGACTACTATAAAAAAAAAACAAGAATTTGATCATTCTTTTCAAGAACTACAATCTAAATTGAATAGAGAGCCTAAGGTTTCAGAGTTAATTAATGAATTGAATATTACAAACGAAGAATACAATTATTGGACTACGGCATTTCAAGCTAATAAAGTACAGAGTATAGATGCAGTTTATGATGAGTTTTCTATTTTATTTGCTTCAAATAGTTCAAATCCTGAGGAATTGGCTGATGATAATGAAATTAAAGAAGTTTTAAAGGAAGCTTTAAAAGAGCTTAATCAAAGAGAGGCTTTAGTCACTCAATTATATTACGTTGAAGAATTAAATGTATATGAAATTGCTGAAATTTTAGAGATAAGTACTGGAAGGATATCTCAGATTAAAAAATCTATAATTGTAAAACTAAGAAAAATAGTTAATGAGAAAATTGGAAAATAATTGGAAAGAGCTTGATAAAATAATTTTAAATATTTTATCTGCAGATTATATTTTTAATTCCAGTAAAAGTAAAGTTTCTTTAAACTGTGGGTTTGAAAATTTAAATAAAGGAAGATGTATTGTTAATATAGATAAGTCTATAAGAGGAAGTAAAAATCAAATACTTATTTTTTCAGATAAAGCATTAATGAAACTTAATATATTTTATGATTCTAAAAATTATGAAAAAGTATTAAGTTGGTTAAGCTCTAGGACAGGAAGGAAGAATAAATTGTCTGTTTTTTTATCTAAGGGTTTATTAGTTAATTCAGGTGGATATTTATATATTAAAAAAAACACAGAATTAGAAGTTAAAAGCATAGAATGGTTAATACCACTTATATGACTAACTTATTAATCTTTTAATAGTGTCTGTATCTGTTTGCATAAGCTTAGAACAACCAGAAAAAGCTTGTTGTGTTCTTAACATTGTAACTAACTCATTAGTTATATCTGTATTTGATTTTTCAAGTGCACCAGGAAGAAGTTTTCCGAGTTGATTAGTGTTAGGATAACCTATTTGAGCAATTCCACTTTCAGGTGTTTCTTGAAAACTTGATGTGCCAATATTCTGTAAACCATGTTCATTTACAAAATCCGCAATTTGAATTCTTCCAGCTTGAATAGTTGTGTCTAGTCCATATGTTGCTTCTATAATCCCATCAGGTCTTACCCTTAATTCTGAAACGACCAGTGGATCACCACTTTCGTTTTTTAAACTCATTGGTACATTAATAGAAGAGTTTAATGCACCAGGAATACCATCTGTATAACTCTGACCCAGAACTGGAAGACCTTCAGTATTCACAAGGTTACCTAGTCTATCTAGTTGAAATGAACCATCTCTTGTATATTTAAAGCTATCAAGACCTGCTTCTGCTCTTCCTATGGGTGCTCCTAATATAAAGAAACCTTCACCCATTATCGCTAAATCTAGACTTCCATTTGTCTGTTGAAATGAACCTTGAGCAAAAGACTGCCTTGGTTTTATATTTTTAACTCCCATTCCAGTAGCTTTTTCAGTGGAATTATTATGCTGTGAAAAATATAAATCCTCAAACTGTGCCTCGCTTCTCTTAAATCCATTAGTTGATGCATTTGCAATATTATTAGAAATGACCGCTAAATCTTTTCCGGTAGCATTAAGTCCAGATTTTATAATTGAAAACATTGTCATGAAAAAATTACAGCAAATTATATGCCAAATTTTTTTGTTTTTAATTTTCAATATTGAGTTTCTTATATAAGTTAGTATTTTATAGATGTGGGCGGATAGCTCAGCTGGGAGAGCAATTGCTCGACACGCAATAGGTCGCAGGTTCGATCCCTGTTCCGCCCACCATTAATATATTTTTTTTCATAGTTTTATTTAAATTTTATTAGATTATATTTACATAATGTTAATTAAGGTAAAATTATGAAAAGAAGAAGTTTTTTAAAAAAAAGTATAAAATCTTCTCTTGCTGGTGGACTAGCAGCCTCAGCTTTATTTTTTCCTAATATTGTTAAATCGAAAAAAAAACATACTTGGGTTGCAGTCTCAGCCTTTGATAAAGCTGGTATTTTAGGAAGAGCTTTTGAAAAATTATGTGAACAAATTACAAGAATTTCTAATGGAGATTTAACTATAAGATTATTTCATGCTAATGAATTAGTTGGAGCTTTTGAATCATTTGATGTTGTACAAAGTGGAACTTGTCAATTAGGGTTTGGTTCTCCATATTATTGGACAGGTAAGTCTGAAGCAATGACATTCTTCTCTGGCATTCCTTTTGGACTAAATTTTCAAGAAATGACTGCATGGTATTATCATGGAGATGGATTAAAATTAGCAAATAAAGTTTATAATCAATTTAATTTAAAGTTTTTTCCAGCCGGCAATACTGGAAATCAGATGGGTGGGTGGTTTAATAAAAAAATAATGGATGTAAAAGATTTTAAAGGATTAAAATTTAGGATGCCAGGTTTAGGAGGAGAGGTTTTAAAAAGTTATGGAACAAATGTTGTGTTACTTCCTGGTCCAGATGTAGTTCCTGCGATTTCTTCCGGAACAATTGATGGAACTGAATGGATAGGTCCAGCAGCAGATTTAGGTAAGGGACTACATCAAATTTGTAAGTATTATTATTATCCTGGATGGCATGAACCTGGGACTTGTTTAGAGGCATTTATTAATCTAGATGCTTGGAATCAATTGGATAATGATTTAAAAAGATTAGTGAAATTATCATGTGAAGGATCAAATTCACAAATTGCATCAGAATTTTTTATTAGAAATTCTTTTGCTATTAAAAAGTTAAAAGATGAGTTTAAAGTTGATTTTGTAAGATATACAGATTTGACATTAAAACTTCTAAAAAGAAAGTCAGATGAAGTCGTTTTTGATATTGCAAATAAAAATAAATTATCTAAAGAAGTAGTTGAAAATATTATTGAGTTTAGAAAACTTGCAATGTTCTGGTCAAACTACTCAGAAAAAGATTTTTTATCAGCAAGAAATAGTTAATTTAGTTTATTTGGAAGCCAAGTAACTATTTGAGGAAAATTATATAAAATTATAATTAGAATTAGTTGTAATACAATAAATGGACCAACGCCTTTATATATATTTGACGTTTTAATTTTATCAGATGCAACTCCACGAAGATAAAATAATGCGAATCCAAATGGGGGTGTTAGAAAACTAGTTTGAATATTTACTGCTATCATTATTCCTAGCCAAATAGGGTCAAAGCCCATAGAAATTAGAGCAGGGCCAACTATTGGTATTATTACAAATATGATTTGAAGAAAATCAAGAAAAAATCCAAGTACAAATATTGTTAGCATAACCACGAGTAAAGAAAAAAAAGGACCTCCAGGAATATTAGTTAAGAAGTCCTCAATCATCCTATCACCTCCATAACCTCTAAAAACTAATGAAAAAAGTGAAGCTCCTATTAGAATAAAAAAAACCATACAAGTTATTTTCATAGTTTCGTTAGAAACAGTATTTATAATAGTCAAATTTATTTTTTTATTTAAAGCAATTATTATAGAGCCAAGTGCTCCTAATGCTGCAGCTTCAGTAGGTGTTGCAATTCCAAAAAGAATAGAACCAAGAACAATGATAATTAAAGAAAGAGGAATAATAATTATTTTTAAAATTTTAAATGTAGAAATATTCTCACTATTATCAATATTAGGTATAGGAAAAATTTCAGGTTTTATTATTGAATATATAAAAATCCAACTCCCGTATAATAATACTAAAAAAAGTCCAGGAAAAATGGCACCAGCAAATAGGTCAATGCTACTTACTGGATTAGGAGCCAATTCACCTACAATTTGTGCTGCTTGTTCATTAGCACCTTGCAAAATATCGGCTAAAAGAACTAATACTATTGAAGGTGGTATTATTTGACCTAATGTTCCGCTAGCACAAATTATTCCAGTTGAAATATTTTTATCATAACCCCATTTTATCATTAGAGGTAATGATAAAACCCCCATAGTCACAACCGTTGCACCCACGATTCCAGTTGAAGCAGCCATTAGCATTCCTACAAATAAAGTTGAATAAGCTAACCCGCCCTTTTTTTTTCCCCACAACTTTCCAAGATTTCCAAGTAAAGAATCTGCTATTCCTGATTTTTCCATCATAACTCCCATAAATATAAAAAGAGGAACTGCTATTAATGTCTCATTTGTTACGATGCTAAAAATTCTGTTAGGCAATACTCCAAGTAAAGCCATTGGAAATAAACCATATAAATAACCAACAAACGCAAATAAAATTGCAGTTCCAGATAAAGTTAATGCTACCGGAAAACCTAAAATAAGGAAAATAGCAAGACAAAAAAATAAAGAAATTGCAAAAAATTCGTGACTAATTATTTCCATTTTTCTTCAATAAGATTTTTAAAATTCCATTGATTACCTGAATAAATAAAGAAATTCCTAAAACAAGGATTAAGAATTTAACAATATAAATTGCTGGTAAACCACCTGTTTCTTTTGAAGATTCATTTAAAAGAAAAGATCTTTCAAAAAATGGATAACCTTTAGTAATTAAAAGCAAACAAAAAGGAACACTAAAAAGTAATGACCCCATTAAATTAATAACTTTTTTATAATTTCTAGAAGCGTTTCTATAAAGTAAATCTATTCTAACATGACCATCATACTTTAAAGTATAAGCTATACCTAATAAAATAATTGAAGAATGGGTCCAAATATAAAGATCTTGTAACCATGTAAAACCCAAAGAAAAAAAATATCTCATTATTACTGATATAGATATTATTAAAATTAGTAATGGGATTAAAAAACTAGATAAAATACCAAAGAAATTAATTAAGCTATCAATTTTATTTTGTATTATATTAAATAATTTCATCATTAAACTTATATTCGAATATGATTAGTTGACTTTCCAAAGAAAAAGCCATAAAAATTAATTTTTATAAGTAACTCAGTATAGACATGAAAGTTTTAAGATCAATCAAATCTGCTAAATTAAGACATCGAGATTGTAGAGTAGTTAGGAGAAAAGGCAGAATTTATGTAATCAATAAAACTGATGCTAGGTTTAAAGCTAGACAAGGTTAATTTATTTTAGCAATTCTAAGATTATTTGTAGAACCTGGGACTCCTATTGGAGCTCCTGCTGTTATGACTACACTGTCTCCTTTTTTAACTATTCCTTCCTTTTTTGCTAATTCACATGCATTTTCAATCATTCCAGAAAAGCTTTTTGGCTCTTGTGCATGAATTGTATGAACTCCCCATATTAGGGCTAATTGTCTAGATGTAAGTCTTTCAGGAGATAAGCCTATAATAGGAACTGATGGCCTTTCTCTAGAGGCTCTTATTGCAGTTGTTCCAGATCTAGTGTAAGTGAAAATTGCTTTTGCAGAAACAGTTTTTACAACTTGAGAGGCAGCGGAACTGATAGCGTCTGAAGTTGTTTGTTCTAAATTAACTTTCTTACTATCTAAAGTTTGTCTGTATGAGATATCACCTTCAACACCTCTAATTATCCTATCCATTATTTTTACTGAATCAATAGGATATTTACCTGCTGCAGTTTCTGCAGAGAGCATTAAACAATCAGCACTGTCAAAAACAGCTGATGCAACATCTGAAGCTTCAGCTCTTGTTGGAGATGGAGAATTTACCATTGAATCAAGCATTTGAGTTGCAACAACAACTGGTTTTCCATAATTTCTGCATGTTTGAACTAGTTTTTTTTGAATAATAGGCACTTCCTCAGGTGGCATCTCAACACCTAAGTCTCCTCTTGCAACCATTGCCGCATCAGAATGATAAAGTATTTCGTCCATTTTTTCTATAGCTAATGGTTTTTCAAATTTCGACATTATTGCCGTTTGATTTCCTATCAACTTTTTCAATTTAATTATATCTTGAGCTTTTTGAACAAAAGATAAGGCAATATAGTCTAGACTGAGGTCTAAGCATAGTTCAAGATCCTTCAAATCTTTTTTTGTAAGAGGTGACATTTTTATTAATGTTTTAGGGATATTAACTCCTTTATTATCAGAAATTTTTCCACCATTAATTACTTCAGTTTCAATTTTATCTGGAGAAACTTTTTTAACTTGGAGTTTAATTTTTCCATCATCAATTAAGATTTCAGTATCTTGTTTGACAGAACTAAAGATTTCTGGATGCGGTAAAAAAACTCTTTTTTGATTTCCAAGTTCAGGATTTAAATCCAGTATAAATTTTTCATTTTCTTTTAAAATAAAAAAAGACTTTTTAAATTTACTTATTCTTATTTTAGGACCTTGCAAATCTCCTAATATAGCTATAGGTCTTCTAATCCTTTTTTCATACTGCCGAATATGAAAAACTTTTTTTCTTTGGTCTAAGTGGGTGCCATGACTAAAATTTAATCTGAATATGTCTGCACCAGCTTTAAATAATGAATGAATTTTTGAAGGTGAAGAGGATGCTGGGCCCAATGTTGCAATAATTTTTGTGTTTCTTTCCCTCAGCATGGTTTATATTATCATAAATTAAGAATTTTTAAATTGTGTTAATTAAAAATAAAAAAGCTTTCACTTTTTTTGATTATAGAAATGCAGATTTGGATTTAAATAAAGAAATATTATTTATTTGTGATCATTCATCAAATTTTATTCCAAAAAAGTATAAAAAACTTGGGTTAAAGAAAGAAGTTATTAATTCTCATATTGCATGGGATATTGGAGCTAAAGAATTAACATTAAAATTGTCTAAAAATATGAATGCTTGTTGTTTTTTTTCTAATTTTTCTAGACTTTTAATTGATCCAAATAGAAAAATAGATGACGATGATTTGATAATTAGAAACTCTTTTGGTCAATTCATACCAGGCAATGAAAAATTATCTAATTTAGAAAGAGAAAATAGGATTAATTTATTTTATGATAAGTATCACAATAATTTAGAAAGAATTATAAAAGAAAAATTTTTATCTCCAAAAATACTTTATCTTATTTCTATCCACAGTTTTAATAGAAAAATTGGAAAATATTTAAGACCAAACGAAGTTGGATTACTTTGGCATAAAGATATGTCAATTATGATTCCATTAAAAAAAGAACTCGAAAAGTTAAAAATTAGTGTTGGAAACAATAAACCATATTCTGGTTTTCACTATAATTATACCTTAGATAGACATTCATTAAAAAAATCATTCAAAAATATTTGTATAGAAATTAGAAACGATTTGATTTGTGATGAAAAAGGAATTAAAAAATGGAGTAACCTTTTAAATTTAACTTTAAATAAAGCATTGAATGAAAAAAATAGATGAAATTTCAAAAACTCAATTAGAGGCTGCAACTTTTAGAAGATTAATTGAACACCTAAAGAAAAATACAGATCTTCAGAATATTGATTTAATGAATTTAGCTGGTTTTTGTAGAAATTGTCTTTCTAGGTGGATGGTGGAAGAAGCCGATAAAATGAAGATTAAATTAGATTATGAGCTCTCAAGAGAAAAAATTTATGGTATGCCTTATGCCAAATGGAAAGAAAAATACCAAAGACCGATTAAAAAATGAGGATTTTACTAACTGGTGTTGCAGGATTTATTGGTTTTCACGTTGCCAAATCGCTTCTACAAAAAAAACATACTATAATTGGTATTGATAATTTAAATGATTATTATGACGTAAAGTTAAAATTAAATAGACTTAAAATTCTAAAAAAATTAGAGAGATTTTTTTTTATTAAATCTGATATTCAAAATAAAAAATTAATAAAAAATAAAAAAATAATTCAATTTAAAATCGATTGTGTAATCAATTTAGCTGCTCAAGCTGGAGTAAGACATTCATTAAAAGATCCTTATTCTTATATAGATTCAAACGTAATGGGGCAATTAAATGTATTAGAAATAGCTAAGAAACAAAAAATAAAAAAATTTATTTATGCTAGTTCATCATCAGTTTATGGAGGAAATAAAAAACTTCCATTTTCTATAGAACAAAGAGTAGATAATCCTGTTTCACTTTATGCAGCTTCAAAAAAATCTACAGAACTTTTAGCTGAGTGTTATTCAAAACTTTTTAAAATACAGTGTATCGGTCTGAGGTTTTTTACTGTTTATGGACCTTGGGGTAGACCTGATATGGCAACATTTATTTTTACAAAAAACATCTTAGAAAATAAAAAAATTGATATTTTTAATTTTGGTAAAATGAAGAGAGATTTTACGTATATAGATGATATAGTAAGTGGCGTTGAAGGTGCAGTAAATTATAAAATCAACAAAAAATCATTACATAATATATATAATCTTGGTAATAGTAATTCTGAGAATCTTTTGGATTTTATTGGTTTAATTGAAAAAAATTTAGGTATTAAATCAAAAAGAAATTTTTTACCTCTCCAAGCTGGAGACGTTCCAGAAACATTTGCAGATATAGAAAATAGTAAAAAAGATTTAAATTTTTTTCCTTTGACTAAGATAAAAAATGGGATACCTAAATTTATTAAATGGTATAAAAATTACTATGATTTAAAATAGAGCTGTTCTATTTTTTTCTTATAGTATTTTAAAATCTCATTTCTCTTAATTTTTAATGTTTGAGTTAATAAACCTTTTTCGTATGTAAATTCACTATTAATTATTATATATTTTCTTATCTTTTCTGGTAAATTAAGTTTTTTATTTATATTATTAATAATTTTTTTAATATATTCATTCGAGAAACTTTCTTTCAGAACTAATAAAGCAATTATATAAGGCTTATAGTTTCCAAATACCGCTGCTTGGATTATTTCATCTTGCGCAATCAGTAGATTTTCAATTTTTTGTGGCGAAATATTTTCACCTCCAGATGTTACGATTAGGTCTTTTTTTCTTCCGTTAATAATTAATCTATTCTTAGAATCAAAATAACCCAAATCACCAGTATGAAGCCAACCATTTCTAATAGTTTTTTTTGTTAAACTTTTATTATTCCAATAACCTAACATGACATTTTTCCCTTTAACTAAGATTTCATCAGAGTTTGAAATTTTAATAGTTACTCCTTTTACTGGAGGACCAACTGTTTTTGTATTATTTTGTTTAATATTATTACAGCTTATTAATGGTGCTGCTTCAGTTTGACCATAACCTTGTAAAATACAACATCCCATATTCAAGAAAAAATTTCCAATATTAGGATTTAGTGCCGCACCACCAGATACAAATGTTTTAAGTTTTCCACCAAAGATTTTTTTAATTTTATTTCTAATTAAAAGTTTTAAAATAATATTAAAAAAAAATTCTATGAGATTAAGTTTTTTCTTTCTTTCCTTTTCACCTAAGTTAATTGTTTGATTAAAAAGAAACTTGAAAATTATATTTGAATTTTTAAATTTAGAATTTATTTTTTTATAAATATTTTCATATAATCTTGGTACTGCTGTAACCAATGTTGGTTTAACCTCAATAAAATCCTTATTTATTTTATCAAGAGAATTACAATAATATATTTTAGCGTTTATACTCAAAGGAAAATAAAGTCCAGCCATCCTTTCATAAGAGTGTGATAGCGGTAAAAAAGAAAGAAACTTTTCTTGATTTATATTTAATTCTTTTAGCAAATGATATGCTGCTTCAAGGTTATGAATGATTGATCCATGAGTTAATACAACTCCTTTAGGATTTCCACTAGTTCCAGAAGTATATATAATTGAACAAATATCACTTTTCTTCAGACGAGGTAATCTAAATGTTCCTTGAGAAATATTAATTTTTTTTATGGAAAAAAATCCAGGAGTATCTTCAATAAATAAAATTTTATTTTTTAATTTCTTAAATATTTCTAAATTTTTTTTGTATATAGAAATATTTTCAAGAATTATAACGCTAGGTTTACTATCTTCTAAAATAAATTTATTATCATTTATATTATTCGTAGAAAAGCTTGGTACAGTTATTGCCCCAACCAATAAAATAGCCATATCGCTTGCAAACCACTCTATGCAATTGTTACTTATTAGCATAACTCTATCATTTTTAGAAATTTCATTTTTTAATAGAAAAGAAATAATTTTTTTTATTATGTTATTTAATTCAAGATAAGTGTGTTCCTCCCAATCACTATTTTGTTTTGAATATAAAAATCCCTTTTTGGGATTGTTTTTTAATTGGATTTTGAAAAAATCACATAAATTTGAAATTTTTTTATAATCTATTATATTT
>NZFI01000047.1:0-8422 GCA_002690595.1 Rickettsiales bacterium | reverse complement strand
CTGATTCTCCCTGTTTGTTTTAGAACCGCACTGAGAACTTTCCAAGCAAATTGGTTTTTAGGAAATTGTCGCGTAATGGATATTGATAGTCTCTCAGCATCACCATAATCTCCGTTCTGATAGTGTTCTAAAAGAATACTTAGTTGTTGCTTGGAGGGCGATTTATTATCGCTTACACTTTTTGATTGCGTAAGTAATGTACTCAGCTTCTTGCCATCAAATCCCAATTTTTTTGCTTTTTTAATTGCTTTCTTAGCATCTTTCAAACGTTTAGCTTTGACAAGTGCGTCAACATAACTTGCCCAAAATTGCTCTATATTTGGTTTTTCGTCCAAAGCAGTTTTAAAGTGCTGCAGAGACAATTCTATCTGGTTTGCATAAAGGGCAAGATGCCCTAAATTATGGTTAGCGTCTGGATGCTTGGGCCGGCTCTGCAGTATATCTTGATAAATACGCTTAGCCTCTTGATGATTGCCTGCGTTGTGAGCTGCAATACCTAGATGTAGTGCTTGTTCTGTAGTTAGCTCCATTGAATATCCTCAATTAATGTACCATGATCCAAACGGAAAGCTTATTTACTTTGCTCTCTTCATACCACTGCAAATCAACGGTCTAGAGTCGATTAGAATGCAAGCTGGGAAATTTCACAATTATATGCCTCACAATGATTTACGCCGTTTTAAGTTTCATAGTAGATTATTGCTCTTGAATTTGTACCAATTTCAATTGCATATTTCATCGTTAAACTTATGCACACCTTAAAAATAATTAGTTATAGATCGAGGTTGTGCAAGTAACGCTTGTAGTCCCTTGGCGCCGAATCCTTTGTCCTTCGTTTTTTTTACTGTTTTCCCAGCAGCTTCTAAAGAGGTTTCATAGCTTTGCCTTAAAGCCGACAATGTGCCCCCCGTTTCAAGAGATCTCACCCGAACAAAGAACATATCGTGATCTAGCAGCACCCACCCACGGGGGTGCCCCTTTATCTCGATTAGTTCTATACGGCACGCATATATATTACCCTAAGCAAATTAATTGGATTTTTATGACTCTAGACTGTGTCTGAGGCTGGCTTGGGTTCCTGATTTCCGTCAAGGTAAGCAAAACGTCGAGCATTACTCGGGTCTCAAAGCAAAGTAAAACCCGATTTCTTATGGAGTGTTTCTTCCATTCTTAACCGTTCTTCTCTCGCTTAATATATTCTTTAACTCTCTCAACGATAGTGCAGGATTAGTACTGTGAATCATCGCATGAAAATTCGCGCTAAGGGGAGCCTTCTCGTCAGCGATACCATCCGTATCCGAGAAATATTGGATCGGGACATTCAATAATTTCATTTACCCTGTTGAGTAAGAAATACAAAGAATCGCAGAGGCATATCACGCGGCTATTTTTTTCAATTGAGAACTGGCCAACAATTGCCACTTTACTACCACTTTGGAAAAATTCATCGTAGTAAGCGTTACGGATATTGGTGGGCAAACTCCTAAATACATTTAATGCATTGATTTAAAGGGATTTTATTACCTTATAAAAAATTCGAAAAATGTTGGACCCTTTATTGCTTTATTCTGCATATCTTAAGCCACAGTATAGGCAATTACTTGCTATGAATAACGCAATTGCACAATGTGAAGGTTTAAAAGAATTAAAATCTATTGCCGCAGAGCCACTAATTAGCAGAAGAGGGCGATCAGCCGATGAGAAAAAACTGCCTGTTGCTGCGTCTTCTTTCTATGACAAGGACTACTTCCTGAACGGCAAAGAATCTGGGAAAAGTTTGTATGAAAACTATAGGTGGCTTCCTACAGAAACGACAGCGATGGCAAAGGCGATATGTAGTCATCTTGGCTCACATCAAGACGAAAGAATTTTGGATTACGGGTGTGCTAGAGGATATCTAGTTAAGGCGCTCCGCGCGCTTGGACTCAAAGCTTATGGATGTGATGTATCTACTTTTGCAGTGAGTAATTGTGATCCTGAGGTTTCTGATTACATAACACTTGTAGATGAAACGTTGAAATTATCCGCACTCCCCCGGGAATTCCAAGATTATTACGACTTCATTATCTGTAAGGATGTGCTAGAGCACATACCGCAATCCGAGGTAGGGACTTTAATTAGATCATTAAGAAAGTTGAGCAACTCCTTATATGTTGTCGTCCCGTTAGGTGATGATGGGGCTTACCGTATTGAAGATTACAGCTTAGATCAAAGTCATGTCATTGCGGAAGATGAGAATTGGTGGGCAGAACTCTTTGATGATTGTGGTTTCTCTAACATCGATTTTTCATTTAGTGTAAAAGGCGTGAAAGAGGCTGCGTCCTTAATTCACCCATATGGCAATGGCCACTTTCGTTTGTCCTACTAATCTAGATCGTGCATGGTTTCTAAAATGAATATCGAAGGAAAGACATATACAAGCAATAACGTGAAACTTCTTAAGCATATGGATAGGCTTACTGAGATACAACAGAAGAAGTCAGCAAGGCCAATTTTATTACATATCTCGCCCATAAACGCGTGTAACTTGACTTGTTCATTCTGTTGCTTCGCGAATAGAGATCTGACAGACCGGCTTTCTCTAGAGCAAATGAAGGAATGTGTTTCTCAGTTTAAAGAATTGGGATTACTGAGTGTTGAGTTTACTGGTGGGGGTGAGCCGACCTTGCATCCACAGTTCAATGAAATTGTTGAATACTGCCACAGCATTGGGCTGGCAATTGGTTTATGCACTAATGGAGCAAGATTAAACAAGGTCGAGAACTGGGAACATTTCTCATGGGTACGTTTAGGAATGTATGGCTTTTACGAAGGTTACCAGTACGATCTCAAGCTATTACGGGATAAAGATGTTGCAATTTCAGCTGCCTATGTCTGGGATGAGGCTTGGGTATCTTCAGAGAATCCTAACGTCACTGGCCTTTGGCAGTCGCCTAAAAAAAAGCGAAAAACAAGGGTATTACAAGAAAGTTCGGCATTCTTTGAAATGCTTACTTGGGTCGAGACAGAAGAGATTCCGACAAGAATCGCTTTCAATGCAATTAAAGATATTTCACTTGTGAAGCAGGATATTGAGACGATTCGCGAGCAATTAAGAGAATACGAGTCTATTCATGGCACTCTTAAATATGCGTTTCTCTCAGACTTTAACTTCAAAGGTGATAGAAGAAATGATCACTGCTATATGCATCTTGTAAAACCATTTCTTTTTACAGACGGAAATGTCTACGCTTGTCCTTCTGCGGAACTATCCGTTGAAAACCACTTTAATGTGAATGAGGAATTTAAGGTTTGCAGCTGGGACACGGTGAATGAAATTTACACAGGCATGGCGAAAGAAGGTTTAGGGTTTCAGCGCCATCACAGTTGCCGTTTTTGTAAATACGCGATGCAGAATGAACTTATTGACGATATTATGACGCCAACGATTCACAATGAGTTTACATAGATGAAGTGCGAGGTATAACCACTTAAGTATCTTGTGCCGCTACTTCCTCGATAGAACTGGCTTGACGGATGAAATCGATTTATAGGGCCTTCCTTAAGCATAGATTTGGAGTCTAAGATTTGGAATCTACGAATCAAGTATTACGAGAGGGTGTCAAAGCTCATAAAGAAGGAAAGCTGGAAGACGCCGAACGTCTTTATCGAGCTGTCCTAGAATCTCAGCCAAAACATCCTGATGCTAATCATAATCTGGGGGTCTTGCTTTCATCAATTAACAATGTTGGTGCAGCATTGCCCGTGTTTAAGGCAGCTATTGAATCAAATGCGCATGTAGAGCAATTTTGGTTGAGCTACATAAATGCACTTATCCATAACAAGCAATTTCATAATGCTAACCAGGCCATCGCGCAAGCAACTGCCAACGGTATATCTTCACTTAAATTAAAAAAATTGATTGCTAAACCCCCTCTCAGTAAAATAAAACGAAGTAAAGCCGTTCCTAGCTCGTTGCAAGACCAACTCGATTGTCTTACGAATCACTTCAAAAATGATCGACTAAGTGAGGCAGAGAGATTAGCAGTTAGAATCACTGAGTGCTTTCCTGAGAATGAATTGGGCTGGAATATTTTCGGTCAAATATTGGCCAAAACTGGGAGACTGCAGCCGGCTGCAAGTGCGCTACGAAAAGCCGCTGAATTGTCACCTCGAGATGCAAGGTCTCACAATAATCTCGGACTCGTTCTTGCGGAGTTGGATAGGCCAGAAGAAGCTGAATTGATTTTCAAACAGGCGATTGCCCTTAACGCGAATCTTTTTGAGGCTCATTACAATTTGGCTAATGTCCTGAAAGGGCTATTGAGGCTTGAAGAGGCTGCGGCTAGCTTAAAGAAAGCCATAAAAGTCATGCCTTGTAACCCCAAGGCCCTTAATAATTTAGGAGTCATTTTTCAAGAGCTTGGTAATTTCGAGGGCAGCGTGACTTGCTTTAACGATGCCATTGATCTGCAGCCTGACCTGGAGGAAGTTCACAACAACCTTGCCATTTCATTTTACTATCTAGGAAGACTTCGAGAGTCAGAGGCAAGTAGCCGAAAATCACTAAGCATCAAACCTGATTATTTACCTGCCTTAAGAAATCTCAGCTTGGTGCTTGTACGAACGAACCGATTAGAAGATGCTGAAGAGATCTGTAAAACCGTACTTGAGATGGAGCCGAATTGCGCTAAGGGATATTCCGATCTGGCTTACCTGATGGAAGCCACCGGACGACTTGATCTCGCATCTGCCTATTATAAAAAATCTTTACAGTTAGACTCAGGGGACGAAGATACAGTATGTGATGCTTACAGTGTCGCCATGCTAATTTCAGATTGGGATCACGGGGGGTCGCTCAAGAAGAAAATTTTACAAAAGGCATTTGATTCCGGCAGCAGTTTGTATTCCCTTCTTGTTGTGTCAGACGACCCCGAGATGCATCTTAGAAGGGCAAAAAGGAAAGCTAGGTTACGTTGTGTAAGAGAGCCTATTTCATCGCATAAGGAGAAAATGAACCCGAGGCGTTTAAAAATAGCTTATCTTTCGAATTGTTTTGGTCGTCAACATCCAATAAGCATGTCTTTAGCCCGAACAATTGAGCTTCACGATCGTGATCAGTTCGAAGTTTATGCTTTTCACTACGGCTGTGAACAAGGAGATGCTTATAACTTAAGAATGCGAAAAGCGTTTGATCATTTTATAGATATTTCTAAACTGTCAGATAGAGAAGCCGCAGAGTTGATTTATGCAAAAGGTATCAATATTGCGATTGAATTGTCAGGCTATCTTGAAGAGAATCGCGTTGGCATATTAGCTCACAGACCGTCTCCGATTCAAATAAATTTTCTTGGTCATCCAGGCTCTATGGGAGCTACGCATCTTGATTATGTTATTTCCGATCACTCGGTATTAACTAGAGATCAGGCGCCTAGCTATACCGAGAAGGTAATCAGATTGCCAGACTGCTATCTCCCGATTGATGACACACGAAAAGTAGCTTCCAATCCGAGTGCCCGAGTTGAGCATGGGCTTCCTGAAAATGGATTTGTTTTTTGTGATTTTAATAATAGTTTTAAAATCACAAATCAGGAGTTTGATATTTGGATGAGATTACTTGCAGAAGTAAAGGAAAGTGTGTTCTGGCTTATGGAATCAAATGAATGGTCAAAGAGAAACTTGAAATTCGAGGCAGTCAAGCGAGGAATCAGTGCGGATAGGTTGGTTTTTGCGAAAAAATTGCCCATAAACGCGCATCTGGCGAGATTAAAACATGCGGATTTGGTGCTCGATACGTTTAATTTCAACGCGCACGGCACTGCGGTGGATGCCCTCTGGGTTGGAGTGCCTGTGTTAACCAAAATGGGTAAAAGTTTTACTTCAAGGTTGGCTGGGGGACTTCTAAAAGCACTAGATATTCCAGAGCTAATTACGCATTCTGAGCATGAATATGAATCTCTTGCCTTAAATTTGGCAAAAGATCCCCATATGCTAAATACATATAAGACGAAAATTAATAGGAACAAGTCATTGGCAGCCTTATTTAAGTCTGCAAAGTATACGAGATATTTGGAAAGCGCGTTCAATAAGGCTTACAACCATTATCTGAGCGGTTCAGAGCCTATAAGCTTTGATGTTTAAACTAGTTTTAGAGGGTCACAGGCTTTAGCTGGTCGAAAGAGTTTTCTTGAAGCAGGTAAAGAGTTGCTGGTAAGCGTTACAAAGCGCCAGGCCAATAGCTGAGGGCCTACTGATCTCAAGAAAGAGAATAACCACCTAAAACAGATGCTTGCCGAAACAATGGCGAAGAACAATGTGCTCAAGTACAGTGTGAGTGGCTTGGGAACGATCTGGGATGAAGAATGACCCTGTCAGCTTCAGAAAAGTAAGAGATCCTTCGGCTTGTTGAGGAATCGGAGTTATTGGAGTTCTTTATACACAGACACTAAACCTCCTCAAACACACTCTCTCAGATTATCTTTAAGACGCTTTTACCGCACAAACTCAGACACTCGTCTAGTCATTACTTCAGCGCAGCACTCCTCTGAATTTGAGAAGGAGTGCAGGTCCGGTTACTCAAAGAGAAGGACAATTTAGAGATGGAAAGACACAAATTGAAGATGCAGCTTCAGCGACGAAAGGAGCGGCTTAAGATTGGTAGGGAGTAGTCTGAGGGATCAGCAACTCTCGCCCTCTTTGGTATTTTGAGGTAAAATACGCCCCCGATTAAATAAGTGAGAGAAATGGTTATCAAAAACTGCACTTAAACGCACCTCGTTGTAGCAAGACCACATTCTTTGAATCACGGAATTAGCTGACTCATGCAATCTTCTATCGATCAAATACTGGAGAAGGGTAACGCAGCACTTAATGCCGGAAATTGGCAGGACGCTGAGCGAGCTTACCAAGCAATATTGCAGAGCCAGCCCAACCATCCTGAGGCAAATCATAACTTAGGTCTAATAGCCATGTCGGTGAATCAGATAGAGGCTGCACTGCTATTATTCAAAACTGCTCTGGACGTAAACTCGAAAGTAGAACTATTTTGGATGAGCTATATCGATGCACTAGTTAAAAATAACCAAGTAGAGGACGCTAAGCGAGCTACCAAAAAAGCTAAAAAGAGAGGGTTTAATGTTAACAAACTACAAGCATTAGTTTATCAATCAAAAGGAGAAACCGACAATAAAGTCCCGTCTCGAGAACTACTTAATAGCCTATTAGAGCACTACCAGAGCGGACGATTATCTGAGGCTGAAAAGCTCGCTGTATCCGTCACCCAAGAGTTTCCTAAGCATCAATTTTCCTGGAAAGTTTTAGGCGCAGTATTTGGAGCAACAGGAAGAATGTCCAAAGCCATAGATGCTAACCAGACGGCAGTTGCATTATCTCCTCAAGACGCCGATGCCCACAACAACTTGGGTGTAACGCTTGAGGAACTGGAAAGATTAGACGAAGCTGAAGCAAGCTATAGACTAGCGATAAAGGTTAAATCTGATTATGCTGGCGCCCACTACAACTTGGGAATCATGCTACAAAAATTAGGCAGATTAGAGGAGGCTGAAGCTAGTTATAAGCAAGCGATGGTTTCGGAGCCTGATTATGCTGAAGTCCACTTCAAGTTGGGAACCATATTACAAGAACTAGGGAGACACGAGGAAGCTGAAGCTAGCTATAATCAAGCAATAGAATTAAGGCCAGACCATCCTGAAGCCCAGAGCAACTTGGGTACCACGCTCGAAAGTCTAGGCAGAGTAGACGAAGCTCTAGCCAGCTATATACAAGCTATCGCATTGAAGCCTGACTTTGCTGAAGCTCACAATTACTTGGGTAACACGCTCAAGGCACTAGGAAGACTAGACGAAGCTCAAGTCAGCTACAGAAAAGCTATAGCATTGAAATCTGAATATCCTGAAGCTCATTTTAATTTAGGTTCTACGCTACAAGAGCTAGGAAGATTAGTTGAAGCTGAGGTTAGCTATACGCAAGCGATAATCTTGAAATTTAACTATCCCGAAGCCCATAACGACTTGGGTATCACCCTCAAGGACTCAGGAAGATTTGACAAAGCTGAATTAGGGTTTAGGCAAGCGATAGAATTGAAACCTGACTTTGCTCTGGCTCACTTTAATTTGGGTAATACATTCAAAGAGCTTAATAGGTTAGACGAAGCTGAAGCAAATTATACGCAAGTGATAACATTGAAACCTGACTTTGCCAGGGCTCACTTTAATTTGGGTATGGTGCACGAAGAACTGGATAAATCAGAGAAAGCAAAGGCAAACTACAAGCAAATGTTAGTACTACAACCTGACCATGCCAAAAGTTATAATAATTTAGGGAATACGTTCAAGAAACTGGGTGAATTAAAGAAGGCAAAAGCGAGTTATAAACAAGCAATAGAACTGGCTCCAAAATACGCCGAAGCACACTATAATTTGGG
>NZFI01000046.1:0-10943 GCA_002690595.1 Rickettsiales bacterium | reverse complement strand
TTTTGATAGAGCAAAAAAATTAAGGAAAGAGGGAAACGCTTCCCAAGCAATGCTTGATAAAAGATTTAAAGAAAAAAAAAAGTTAGAGGGAAAGTATGAAGAAATTTTAGCTAAATTAAATGATTTAATTATAAAAGCACCATTTGATGGTTTAATTAGTATAAAAAACTTTAGTGAAGGAGCATTTTTAAAACCTGGTGATGTTATTACTTCTATTTACGACCTTGAAAAAGTTAAAGTAGAACTAAATATTCCTGAGCTTTATATTAATAAATTAAAAATTAAACAAAAATTTTCAGCTAAAGTTTCGTCAATAAATAAAATTTTTACTGGAATAATATATACAAAGGATCCCTTTGTTGATAAAAAAACACGAACATTTAAAGCGCTGGGAATAATTCAGGAAAATGATAACTATATTTTAAAACCTGGCATGATGACTAATGTAATAATTAAGCTTAATACAAAACCAATTAATATGTTGGCCGAGGGTAGTATTATTTATGAAGATGATGAAACTTATGTATTTACTATTAATGAAAAAAAATTAGTATCCAAAAAGAGAGTAATCACAGGAATTAGAAGAAATGGCTTAATTCAAATTTTAAGTGGAGTAAATCAAAATGAACTTATTGTAATTGAGGGAACAAATAAAATACGTTCAGGTACGAAAGTTAAAATAGAAAAATGAATTTCTCAAAATTCTTTATAGAAAAACCAATTTTTTGTACTGTAACATTTTTACTAATAGTCTTAGTTAGTATTTTATCAGTTTTACAATTACCATTAAGACAATACCCTAATATTGAAAAATCAGAAATTACGATAGACACGAGATACCCTGGTTCAGCAGCTTCAGTTATTGAAACTAAAATAACTGAGATTATTGAAAATCAGATAAGTGGTATTGAGGGAATTAAATCAATAACATCAGTTAGTAGAGATGGAAGATCAAAGGTACAAATAGAATTTAATCAAGAGAAAAATATTAACGAGGCAGCGAATGATGTTAGAGATTCTATTTCAAGAATAACTGGGAGATTACCTAAAGATTCTGACTCACCTGAAATTTATAAAATTGATTCAGATTCAGATGCAGTAATGTGGCTAAATTTAACTTCGACTAATATGGGACAAATGGAATTAACTGAATATGCTGAAAGATATTTAGTTGATAGATTGTCAATAGTTCCTGGAGTTGCAAAAATAAGAGTTGCAGGCTCAAAAAAAAAATCAATGAGAATTTGGGTTGACCCAGATTTATTATCTTTATTCAATCTTACAGTTTTAGATATTGAGAAAAAACTATTAGAAGAAAATGTAGAATTTCCTGCTGGAAGACTAGAATCGCAGACCAGAGATTTTACTGTAAGATTACAAAGTAGTATTAATACAATAGAGGAATTTAAACGGTTGGTAATAAAAAAAGGTGAAAACTTTTCATATGTAACTCTTGGAGATATAGCAAAAGTTGAAATAGGTCCTGAACAACCTAGGCAATTATTTCGAGGCAATGGAGAAGAAATGATTGGGTTAGGAATTATAAAACAAACATCTGCAAATCTTATAAAAGTAACATCAGGAATAAAAAATGAGTTCATTAAAATCCAAGAATCACTTCCAAAGAATATTAAAATTTATCAAAGTTATGATACATCTATTTTTGTTTATGAAGCACTAAAAGATGTTATTTTTACTCTGTGCTTAGCAATACTTTTAGTTACATTTGTTATACTAGTATTTTTAAGAAATATTAATTTAACTATAATTCCATTCCTGACAGTTCCGATATCTTTATTAGCAAGTTTTATTTTCTTAAGCTTTTTTGGATTCTCTATAAATTTAATAACGCTTTTAGCTTTAGTTTTGTGTACTGGTCTTGTCGTTGATGATTCAATAGTAATGTTGGAGAATATTTACAGAAGAATTGAAGATGGTGAAGATATAAAAACTGCGTCTATAAATGGTGCAAAAGAAGTTTTCTTTGCAATTGTGTCAACATCAATAGTATTAATTAGTGTTTTTTTACCAATTATTTTCATGGCAGGTGATACTGCAAAGCTTTTTGATGAATTAGCAATAACAATTATTGGAGCAATTTTTTTTTCAACAATTATTTCTTTAACTTTAACACCAATGTTGTGTTCAAAAGCTTTAAACAAAAAATCATTAAACTCTGAACATAATAGTTATTTAATTAAAACTTTATATTTGAAGTTTATTAAAAAATTTCTTGATAAAAATACGACTATGTTCTTTATAATCTTTTTTTTAGTTATTTGTTCTTTAACCCTATTTCATAATGTTTCTAGAGAATTATCACCTAAAGAAGATCGTGGAGCATTTTTTTTAGTTATGAATAGTCCAGAGGGTAGTTCTTATAAAAACACAACACAGCAAATGTTAAAACTTGAAGAAAAGTTAATAGCTTTAAATAAGAATAATGAGGCTAAAAGAATTTTATTAAGAGTACCTAGAAGTTTTTCAGGGTCAGAAAATTTTAGTGATGGATTAGGAATAATAGTTTTAAACCATTGGAATGAAAGAAGAAATATTTGGGAAATTATAGAAGATATAAAAAAAGAAACATCTAACATGGAAGATTCAAAAGTTAGAATTTTTCCTCCCAGAGGACTAGGACAAAGAAGATCTGGACCACAAATACAATTAGTAATAGGAGGACAGTCTTATGAGGAAATTGATAAATATATGGATAAAATAATTACTGAAGTTAATAAAAATCCAAATTTTATTTTTGTTGATACAGATTATAAAAAAACAAGACCACAAATAAAGATATATATAAATCGTGATAAAGCAGCTGAATTAGAAGTTTCTTCATCAGAAATAGGAAGAACACTTGAAATTATGCTTGGTGGAAGAAAAATTAATACATTTATAGACAAAGGTGAAGAATATTATGTTTTAATGCAGGCTACAAGCAACTATAGAGAGCTTCCAGATAATTTGTCATCAATTACAGTTAGATCAAAAAATAAAAATTTAATTAGGTTAGATTCCTTAATCAATATTGAGGAACTCGCAGCTGCAAAAGAGTTAAATAGATACAATAGAATAAGATCTATTACTCTTAAAGCAGGACTTAATAAAAATTATTCACTTGGTGAGGCAATTATTTTTCTCGAAAATATAATAAAAGAAAATAAAAACTCAAATATAAAAATTGACTTTAAAGGACAAGGTAAAGAGTTTAAAGATTCATCTAAACAATTATTTTTTATGTTTTTAATTTCGTTATTAGTAATTTATCTGGTTTTATGTGCTCAATTTGAAAGTTTTATATATCCTTTAATAATAATAATTTCGGTTCCTTTATCATTAACAGGATGTTTATTTGGTTTATGGATTGTTGGAAGTTCTCTTAATATTTTTAGTCAGATTGGTATTATAATTTTGATGGGTATTTCAGCTAAAAATGGAATTTTAATAGTTGAATTTGCCAATCAACTTAAAAGAAAGGGTTCAAGTCTAAGTGAGTCAATACAGAAAGCATGTAATAAAAGATTTAGGCCAGTAATTATGACTGGAATATCAACTATGGTAGGTTCAATCCCTTTAATTCTCAGTTCAGGTGCAGGGAGTGAATCTAGACTAACAATTGGAATAGTTATTTTTTTTGGTTTGCTTTTTTCTATAATACTTACTTTGTTTGCAACACCATACTTTTATAAACTTATTGCTCCATACGCAAAAACATAATCTTAACTAAAGAGCTTTATGAGTTTGGAAGTTTTTTTCACCAAAAAACTTTTTATCTATTTCAAACGTATCCAAATCAAGAGAATAAAATTTATCAAACCATTTTTGCAAATCTTTTCGTATCGATTTATCTGAAGTAATATTTAAAGTTTGAGTTCTTCCTTGTTTGAGCTTTATTATCTTACCATTTTTAACAATATTTTCACCATTCTTAAAAACAAAAACTGCACTCTCAAACATTTTATCAATTTTTTTTTTAGGATTGTAGACTGAAATATCTGCAATACATCCTTCTTTCAGTGATCCTCTATCTTTAAGACCTAATAATCTTGCTGGAGCAGCTCTTGTCATGATTGCTATTTCATACATAGAGTAAATTCTTTTTATATCTTTGAGGTATGATATTTTATTCGAACTTTTATTTACTCTGTCAATTTCCATGCGTCTATAGTCAAGATCCATTAATAACCTAAACAACTTTGGATATGAAGTAAAAGGTGCACCGTTAGGATGATCGGTTGTCAAAAAAACTCGCCATGGATCTTCAATCATCAGGAAAAGTTCCAGACCAATAATCCATTGCAAAGAATTAACATAATTTTTTTCTTTATAATGGTATGGAATAATACCCCCTCCTCCATCTTCGACTTCAGAAATTATCCACTTTTTAGGATTTGAAAATTCTCTGGCATTATATTGTCTTAGGATATCTGAAGAAATAGTTACTGTCGGATTAAACATTACTTGTCCAATATCAACAGTTATATTTTTATTTTTATTTATTGAATTTGCTAACTCCAATGATCCTGATGAAAATCCTCTAGAACCCTTGCTTCCATAACTATAAAATTGTACATGAGCTAAATGCATTCTTCTTCCTTCAGCTCCATCAATTGTATCTAAGGCTGTATTAATATTACCGGCCATACCAAGATTGTTGCAGTGTACATGAAGAGGATGGGGTATTTTTAAATTTTCATTTGCTAGATTTAAAGTTTTCAGAATTTGTCTGGATGAAATGCCATAAGATGGAACTATATCATCTAAATTAAAAGATTTTCCACCTCGTTTAAAAACTTCAGATCCTCCTGCATTGATTACTTTTAAACCTAAACATTTACTAGAATTAATTGTCCAAGATACATAATCATCAATATATGATTGACCTTTTTTATAATGTAAGCTTTCCAATAAAAAATTGTCATTTCCTAAAATTGCCAAACCAGCTTTATCTATCATTGGTATTTTTTCTAGTTCTAAATGTGTAAGAAAGGAATTGATTGGCAAAACTGCTGGCTCTACAACTGTTGTGAATCCCATTTCTGCATATTTGTAACCAGTTCCATTTGTTGTCCATCTAGTTCCTTTACCAGGAAGATGATTTCTATTAGAAAGAGAGTTTTCAACGAATCTTCTATGAATCTCTGGCATTAACAATCTTGCATTATTGACATTACCTCCTGCTATATGAGAATGAATATCTATACCTCCTGCCATCACTATCATATCTTTAGCATCAAATGTATGTTTATAATCTTTTATTTCATTAGTCTTAGGTTCAACAATTTTGTCATCATTTACATAAATATTTTTTTTTTCTTTGTTTAAGTTTTGGGTTGGATCATATACGAAACCATTAATTATTTTAAATTTCATAGGACTCAATATATTTGAATATTATTGAATGTTAACATTATTTTTGTTAGGAATAAGAATCTAACAAAAAATAACTTTATTTTTATTTTTTAATAACAATTTAAACTGTATAATACAATTACAATAATTAATCGATAAAAGGAATTCAAAAATGGATGCAATAAGTCCAAAGAAAGAAACAAGTAATAAAATAGATAAAAAGGTAACACAGGAAGAAGCTGAAAAAGCCGTAAAAGTGCTTATTAAATGGGCTGGAGACAATCCAAATCGAGAAGGATTAAAAGATACACCAAAAAGAGTAGTTAATGCTTATAATGAATTTTTTTCAGGTTATCAAGCTTCACCCACAGAAATTCTCTCAAAAACATTTGATGATGTGAAAGGTTATGATGATATTGTTATGTTAAAAAATATTTCCCTTCATTCTCATTGCGAACATCACATGGTTCCAATAATTGGTAAAGTCCATCTCGCATATTTACCAATTAATAGAGTCGTAGGTATATCAAAATTAGCAAGAATAGTAGATATATTTGCAAAAAGACTTCAAACTCAAGAGACAATGACTCAGCAAATAGGTGAAACTATTCAAAATGCCTTAAACCCAAAGGGTGTTGCAGTTTATATTGAAGCTTATCATCAATGTATGACAACTAGAGGTGTTTCAAAACCTGATGTGTCTACAATTACAAGTTGTTTTCTTGGTGAATTTAAAAATAACGAAAAAATGGAACAAAAATTTCTAAATCTTATTAAAAACTAATGTCATTCATTTTTAAAAAGAGAAATTCTGTAGAGGAAGTAGAAGAAGGAATTGAACTTCAACCCAAATTTGATATTAATGGTTTAATTCCAGTTATAACGACGAATGAATTCAATCATCAGATTTTAATGCACGGCTACATGAATGAAGAGGCCTTAAAGAAATCCATACAAACTGGTTATGCTCATTACTGGTCAAGAAGTAGAAAATGTATTTGGAAAAAGGGTGAAACAAGTGGTTTAAAACAAAAGATAATAGAAATGAAAATTGATGATGATCAAGACTGTATCTGGATTGAAGTTAAAGTTTCTGGAAATGGAGCCAGTTGTCATGTTGGGTACAAATCATGTTTTTATAGAAAAGTTGAATTTAAAGATAAAAGTAATATTAAGTTAAAATTTACTGAGCATAAAAAAGTTTTTAATCCTAAAGATGTATATGGTAATGCACCAAACCCTACGAAGCTCTAAACTTTTTTTATTTTATTTTTTTTTCCCGAATTTACTTTTTTCTGAGTCTTTTAACTTAACTGAGGTTGCAGATGGAATCTTTGTTCACTTTGGTGTTCATGAAGATTCAAATCCATCGAACTATGGTGATATTAGTAATTTAGGTTTTATAATAGGTAAAAAGTCAGTATTAGTTGTTGATGCTGGAGGAACTGAACAAATAGCTGAAAAACTAATATTAAAAATAAAAGAAAAAACTAAGTTACCAATCTCACACTTAGTAATCACACATGGACATCCGGATCATTTTATTGGTAGTTCTGCATTTACTAAATTTAATCCAATTGTTGTTGGTCACGAAAATCTAGAAAGATCATTATCAATGAATTTTAATTTCTATAGATTATTGCAAGCAACAGATATTGAACAAAAAATAGTTTTAGATACAAAGCCTGTTTTACCAAATCTTAAAATAAAAAAAAATGAATCTATAGAAATTGATTTAGGTGAAAGAAGATTAATTATTAAGGCTTGGCCAAGTGCACATACTGATAATGATTTGTCAATTTTTGATTTAAAAACTAATATAATTTGGTCTGAGCTTTTTTTTGAAAAAAGAATACCATCGATCGGTGCGAGTATTTTAGGTTGGAAAAAAAATCTAGAAGCTATAAAAAAAGATTCAGTCAAAATGATAATACCTGGTCATGGTGCTTTTGGTGAAAAAAATAAGATTATTGATCCTATGCTCAACTACTTTAATAGAATAATTGACCATGTAAGAAATGCCCATAAAACAGGTAAAACAATTGAAGAAACCACCCAAAATAAAAAAATAAATAATATAGAAAATTGGTTATTATTTAATGAATATCATATCAGAAATGTCACAAAAGCTTACTCAGAACTTGAATGGGAGTAATATTGGTTTTTAAAATAAAATATTCTAAGGTTATTTAATTTATTACTTTAAATTTAAAATTACATATACTAGATTTAAATCAGTATATTTATTTAACGGAGGAGAAAAAATGGATGCATCTATATTAAATTATAGCGTGAATGATAATGTTGCAAAATTCTTATCATCAAATAAAAAACTTTTTATAAACGGAAATTGGGTTGATTCCAAATCAGGAAAAACTTTTGATGTTGAAGATCCTGCAACTGGAAAAAAAATAGCTACTTGCTCCGCAGGCGGAGAAGAAGATATAAATTTAGCAGTTAAAGCTGCGAGAACAGCTTTCGACTCAGGAAAATGGGGTAGTGTACCTCCAAATGAAAAAGGTAAAATTATATGGAAAATTGCAGATTTAATTGATGAACATACCGAAGAATTATCTCAATTAGAATCTTTAGATAACGGAAAGCCAGTTGGTATAGCAGCAGCAGCAGATGTTGCATTATCTTCAGATATATTTAGATACATGGCTGGTTGGGCAACAAAGATAGAAGGAGAAACTATTCCTATTTCTGTACCTTACACACCTGGTGCTCAGTATCATAGTTATACATTAAGAGAACCTGTTGGAGTTGTTGGACAAATTATACCTTGGAATTTTCCACTTTTGATGGCAGCTTGGAAACTATCAGTTGCGCTAGCGGCCGGTTGTACCATAATTCTTAAACCTGCTGAACAAACACCACTCTCTGCATTAAGGTTAACAGAAATTATTAATGATTCAGGAATCTTACCTGAAGGTGTATTAAATGTTGTAACTGGATTCGGTGAAGAAGCAGGTGCTCCTTTAGCTGCTCACCCTGACGTAGATAAAGTTGCATTTACTGGATCAACAGAAGTTGGAAAAATTATAACAAGAGCAGCAACAGGAAATCTAAAAAAAGTATCTCTTGAGTTAGGTGGAAAATCTCCAACTATAGTTTTTCCTGACGCAGATGTTGATGCTGCTATTGCCGGTGCAGCAAGTGCAATATTCTTTAATCATGGCCAATGCTGTTGTGCTGGTTCTAGATTATTAGCTCATGAAAAAATATTTGATCAAGTAACTGAAGGCATCGCAAAAATAGCATCAAATATTAAGGTAGGTCCTGGAATGAATGCTGATACCGAAATGGGACCTTTAGTTTCAAATGAGCAATTTGAAAAAGTTTCGGGTTACATTGATTCGGGTAAAAGCGACGGTGGTGAAATTGTTGCTGGAGGCAAATATGATAATTCAAGTGGTGGACATTTTGTTCATCCGACTGTATTTGCTAAAACAAATTCTGATATGTCAATTGTCAAGGAAGAAATTTTTGGACCTGTTCTTTGCGCACAGCCTTTTTCAGATCAAGATTTAGATAAAATTGCTACTGCAGCAAATAATACAACTTTTGGTCTTGCAGCAAGTGTATGGACAAAAAACATAAGCACAGCTCATAAATTAGCTGCAAAAATTAGATCAGGAACTGTTTGGATTAATTGTCATAATATTTTTGATGCATCACTTCCATTTGGTGGTTATAAAGAATCTGGATGGGGCAGAGAGATGGGTCACGAAGTACTAAAAAACTATACTGAATTAAAAGCAGTAACTGTTAACCTTTAACAATATAATATAAAAAGTCAGGTAATATTTTTTTCCTGACTTTTTATAACTTAAAAAATTGGCAGAAAAAAAAATACAATTACAAAAAGATTTTGTAAAATTAGTAAAATTACAAAATGCACTAAGTGTTATATTATCTTTACTAGTTTTAATAATTTACTTTTCTTTTATTGTAATAATTGGTTTCAAACCTGAATTATTCTCATTCACACTGAATCAAACTTCTTTAACTTTTGGAATAATATCAGGACTTAGTATTATCATTACTTCTATCATGTTAACTATATTCTATGTATTAGTTTCTAATCACAAACTTGATAAAATTAGAAATAAAATATTGAAAAATGAGTAGTAATTATTTTGCAGCAGGTATTTTTACATTATTTGTATTAATCACTTTAGTAATAACTTATTTTGCATCAAGAGAAACAAAAAATAAGAAAAGCTTTTATGCAGCAGGTGGAAAAATTACTGGTTTACAGAATGGCTTAGCTATTGCTGGAGACTATATGTCGGCAGCTTCTTTTCTTGGTATTTCTGGTTTAGTTTTTTTTTCAGGTTTTGATGGCTTAATATATTCGATTGGTTTTTTAGTTGGTTGGCCAATTATCCTTTTTCTATTAGCTGAAAAATTAAAAAATCTTGGTAAATATACATTTGCGGATGCTACTTCAATAAGGTTAGATCAAAAATACATCAGGATTTTAGCATCATTTGGAACTCTTACTACAGTCCTGCTATACCTAATTGCTCAAATGGTAGGAGCAGGAGGATTAATTCAAACATTATTTGATTTACCATATAATTATGCAGTATGGATAGTTGGTTTATTAATGATAACTTATGTGAGTTTTGGAGGTATGATTGCGACTACATGGGTACAAATTATTAAAGCGATTTTATTAATATTTGGAGCAACCGTTTTAGCCTTGTTAGTTTTAATTGATAATGGATTTAATTTGAATACTTTATTTACCAAAGCTACTATTATTCATCAAAATGGAAAAAATATACTATTCCCTGGTCAGTTAATTTCTGATCCTATTTCTGCAGTTTCATTAGGAGTGGCATTAATATTTGGTACTGCTGGTCTACCACATATTTTAATGAGGTTTTTCACAGTTCCGGATGCTAAAAGTGCAAGAATTTCTGCTGCATATGCAACAACTTTTATTGGTTATTTTTATATTCTAACATTTATTATTGGATTCGGAGCAATAATCGCACTCTCTAATAATACTCTTTATCAAGATATTTCAGGAAATCTTATTGGTTCAAATAATATGGCAGCTATTCATTTATCTCATGCGATAGGAGGTGATTTATTTCTTGGTTTTATTTCAGCAGTTGCATTTGCGACAATACTTGCAGTAGTTTCTGGATTAACTTTAGCAGGCGCTTCGGCTATTGGTCATGATTTGTATGCTTATGTAATTTGTAAAGGAAAAAGTAGTGAAAAAAAAGAAATCCTTGTTTCTAAAGTTTCAACAATTTTTTTAGGAATATTAGCTATATTTTTAGGTATTTCATTTGAAGGACAAAATGTTGCATTCATGGTTGGATTAGCTTTTGCAATTGCAGCTAGTGTAAATTTCCCAGTTCTTTTCTTATCTATAACATGGAAAGGATTAACAACAAAAGGAGCGGTTTTAGGAGGATTCATTGGACTTTTTAGTGCAGTTATTTTAGTTATTACAGGTCCGGTTGTATGGGTTGATATTTTAGGGAATGAAAATCCAATATTTCCATATAAATATCCTGGATTATTTTCAGTTTCTTTATCGTTTATTTCAATTTATTTAATTT
>NZFI01000045.1:0-11462 GCA_002690595.1 Rickettsiales bacterium | reverse complement strand
AAGTAGATGAGGTATTAGATTTTTTAGAAGATTCGCCAATTATTATGCATAACGTTTCATTTGATTTATCTATGATAAATAGTTCGTTAGAAAGATTAAGGTTACCAAAATTATCAGAAAAACGTTGCGTTTGCACACTTATAATGGCGAGAAAGTTATTTCCTGGTAGCAAGGTAAATCTTAATGCTTTGTGTAGAAGGTATAAAATAAGTATAGAAAGTAGAGAAAAACATGATGCGGTAACTGATTGTTTTTTGCTGGCACAAGTTTACATGGAATTAATTGGTGGTAAACAACATAAGTTTAATTTTTTTGAAAAAAAAAAAAAAATTCTTAATTTACAGCCAAAACAAATGAATATTAAGCTTACCCCCGAAATAACGGTTGATAAACATGAGCTAGATTGCCACGAGGAAATGTTAAGTGAAATTTCAAACTCTCTTTGGCAAAAGCACAAAAACTAATTTTTAGCCTTTTTACTTTCATAAAGACCAACGAAATCAATTGGCGTAATCATTAATGGAGGAAAACCGCCATCACGGGTGTTACTTGCTATGATAGATCGTAAAAAAGGAAAAAGAAACTTTGGACATTCTATTAAAAGAATTTTTTCTAGTAAATTGTCAGGAGCGTTTGTAATAGTAAAAATACCTGAATAAACGCCTTCTATTAAAAACATTGTTTCTTTTTTAATTGAAGTAGTTCCTTTAATGATTAAGTCAACTTCATAAATATTTTCACCGTGATCCTTTAATGGGCGAGAATTTATATCAACATCAATTTTTATTTCTGGCTTTGAATCAAAACTTTTAAGGGAATTTGGTGCTTTTGGATTTTCAAAAGATAAATCCTTTAAATATTGAGCATTGATAATAAACTGGAAGTTTTTATCATTCTTTGATGAGTTATTTTGAATCTTTTCTGTCATAATATCTTTCTTAGAAATAATAATATATTATAAAATAAAAGATTTGTATTCATTATTATCTTAAAAAAATATATGTTATTGTTTATTTAATAACACGGAGATTTTAAATGGGAAATATTCCATACATTGATATTTTAATTTTAGCTATGATAGCTGTTTTTATTTTAAACAGATTAAGAAATGTTCTTGGGAAGAAAACAGGAAATGAAGAGGATATTATTAAGAAGTTTAAATTAAAAAAAGATGGATTTAAAGAATCAACACCAGACATGGAGTCGAATTTAAAAAAAGAAGGATTAAAGAAAGATGAAACAATTAATTTGCACAAAGATAAAAATATTAATAAAGTTTTAAATGAAATTAAAAAAATCGAAAGTTCATTTGGTGTAAATGAATTTATAGATAATTCTAAAAAAGCCTTTGAATATATATTAAGCTCTTACTCCAAAAATAATTTAAAAGCACTAGAGCCTCTTCTTGAAAAAAAAATTTTTCAAATTTATAAAAAGGAAATTGATAACAGACTTAAGAAAAAAGAAATATTTGAAATTACAATTATTGGGATAAAGGATCCTAAAATAGTAAGTGCAAAAGTTGTTAATAATATTGCAGAGATTATTGTAGAATATAATAGTGAACAAGTTCAGGTTTTGAAAGATGCAAATAATAAAATTATTGAAGGAGATACGAATCAAATTCTTAATATTGAAGAAAATTGGACTTTTTCTCGTAAACTTAAATCCAAAAGTCCAAATTGGAGTTTAATAAAAATATCTGAGAAGTCATAAAAACTAAGTGAAGAAAGTACTATTATTTTTAACCATTTTTTTTGCATTTTTCTTTTCATCGTATTTCGAATCCCTCAAAGCTAAATTAATAACATTTCCGTTTAATAAAATTAGTATTGATGAAAAATCTGCAAGAATATTACTTAAAAATTTAAATTTTTTATGTTTATCTGAAAATTTTTTTTTAAATTTAAAAAAACACGAAACATATCCAAAATTTGGTTCAATAAAAAGTTGGAAAAATACTTGCACTAAATTAAAAAAAAGTTCTAAAAACGAAGCGAAAAAATTTATTCTAAAAAATTTTTTATTTAAAATAGCCCAAACAAATAATAAAGGATTGTTAACTGGATATTATGAACCAGAAATTTTGATCTCTAAGACGAAAAGAGATGATTATATTTTTCCAATTTTAAAAAAAAAAAAAAACTCTTTTTAAGGAAAGAAAAGTTATTTTAAGAAAATATTCTGATAGCGATGTTCTTTATTGGACAAACAGTAATATAGATCTTTTCTTCCTACAAATTCAAGGCTCAGGAATTGGTGTTATAAATAAAAATAATAAGGTTAAGTTAGTTTATGACGGCAACAATGGCTATGAATATACGTCCATAGGAAAAGTTCTAATTAAGAGAAAATATTTAAAAAGACATGAAGTTTCTTTGTTCACAATTAAAAACTGGTTAAAAAACAACCCCCAGTTAAGTGAAGAAATTTTCAATTTAAATAAAAGGTATATTTTTTTCAAAACTGAAAAATATACAAGTAAATTTCCTAAAGGTGCAATGGGAATTAATTTGGTACCAAATCTTAGCTTGGCAATTGATAAGTCTTTAGTTCCTTTTGGAATTCCAATCTATTTGAACACAGAAGAAGAAATTTATAATAAATTTGCTATAAGTCATGATACGGGCTCAGCAATTAAAGGATATAATCGAGGAGATTTATTTATAGGAAGAGGTAAAAAAGCCGAAATTCTGGCAGGAAATTTAAAAATAGATCTTCAACTAATTTTTTTACTACCATATAATAAATCAAATGAATGAAGATGATGATATTGATTGGAAAAATTTTTTAAAATCAGTTAATCCAATTGAAAATAAAACTAATTATTTTAAAGTTAAGAAAATTTTAAAAGTAAAAACTTCTAGGACTAATTTTCCTATTTTAAATGAAAATGATCTTTCTTTAATGGATGTGTTAAATGAAGAATCAATCTTTTATAGAAACAAAAGTGTTGATAAAAACCTTATAAAAAAGATTAAAAAGGGACAAATCGAAATTAATGCTAAATTAGATCTTCATGGGTTTAAAATTTCAGAAGCTAAAAATGAGGTCTTTCAATTTATAAATAAATGTTTTAAGAGAAATAAAAGATTGCTTTTAATAATAACTGGAAAAGGAAAGCGTTTAGGAGTCGAGGCTGGATGGAAAGGCAAAGGTATTTTAAAAGATACTTTGCCAAAATGGTTAAACTCTCATGCTCTTTCAAAATATATAATTTGGTACGGGGCAGCACCAGCTAATAGAGGGGGAGAAGGAGCTCTTAATGTTTATTTAAAAAAAAGGCTATAAAATAAACTTACTTACATCATTATTTTTATAAATATCACCTAATTGTTTTTTAATATATTTTTCATCAATTTTAATTTCTAAAATTTTTTTGTCGGAGGCTGAAAAACTAATTTCTTCAAGTACTTTTTCTAGTATTGTGTGAAGTCTTCTAGCTCCAATATTCTCTATTTCAAGATTTACTTTTGTTGCTATTTCTGCAACCTCTGAAATGGCATCGTTTGTAAAAGATAGCTTTACTCCCTCGGTAGCAATCAATTCAATATATTGACGAATAAGATTGTTTTCTGGCTCTTTTAAAATTGCTATAAAATCTTTTTTTGATAAAGCAGTTAATTCAACTCTGTTAGGAAGTCTACCTTGAAGTTCTGGAAGTAGGTCAGATGGTTTTGAAACATGAAAAGCTCCGGAAGCTATAAATAATATATGATCTGTTTTAACACTTCCATATTTTGTGGATACTGTTGTGCCCTCAATAAGAGGAAGTAAGTCTCTTTGTACTCCTTCTCTACTTACCTCACCAGTTCCCTTAGCACTTTTTCCACAAATTTTATCTATTTCATCAAGAAACACTATTCCATTATCTTCAACAGAAATTAATGAGCGTTTAATTAGGCTTTCATTATCAATAAGTTTATCAGACTCTTCTTCAATAAGAAATGCATAAGAGTCTTTAACAGATAATTTTCTTTTTTCTTTTTTTTGTCCAAATCCTTTACCAAGAACATCGCCAAGATTTAACATTCCCATCATACCTCCAGGCATTCCAGGAATTTCCATTGATTTAATTGGCATTCCAGATTTTGCTTCTAGTTCTATTTCAATTTCTTGATTATCAAGCTTACCATTTCTTAGCATTTTTTTAAATTTTTCTCTTGTTTGATTTGTCGCAGAAGAACCAACTAAGGCATCAATAACTCTTTTTTCAGCGTTTATTTCTGCTTTAGCTTGAACCTCATTTTTAAAAGAATCTTTATTCATTGATATAGAGGTTTCAATTAAATCACGAATTATCTGTTCTACATCTCTACCGACATAACCTACCTCTGTGAATTTTGTAGCTTCAACTTTTATAAATGGAGCTTGGGCAAGTTTGGCAAGACGTCTGGCAATTTCAGTTTTTCCAACACCAGTCGGACCAATCATCAATATATTCTTAGGCAATACTTCGTCACGTAAACCTTCATCAATTTGTTGTCTTCTCCATCTATTTCTCAAAGCTATTGCCACAGATCTTTTTGCATCTTCCTGACCAACAATAAATCTATCTAATTCAGAAACAATTTCTCTTGGAGTAAATGAAGTCATAATTAATATTTAATTTTTTCTATAATAATGTTTCTATTAGTGTAAATACATAAATCTGCTGCAATTTCAAGACTTTTTGTAGCAACTTGCTCTGCAGTAAGTTTTGATGAGTCTAGTGCTTGAGCCGCTGCTAAGGCAAAATTTCCACCAGAGCCAATTGCCATTAAACCATTTTTTGGTTCTAAAACATCGCCATTTCCACTTAATATAAGACTAACTTCTTTATCTGCAACAAGCATCATGGCCTCAAGTCTTCTCAAGTATCTATCTGTTCTCCAATCTTTAGCAAGTTCTACACATGCTCTCATTAAATTATTTGATGTTTTTTCTAGTTTACCTTCTAACCTTTCAAATAATGTGAACGCATCTGCAGTTGCTCCAGCAAATCCAGTTAAAACTTTACCCGAACAAAGCGTTTTCACTTTTTTTGCGTTAGCTTTCATTACAGTATCTCCAAGCGTAACCTGTCCATCAGCAGCAATTACAACTTCATTTTTTCTTCTTACAGAAACAACTGTTGTGCTTCTCCAAATTGGCTTGTTATTTTTACCCATAATATAAAGTATACTACTAATAATTTTAAAAATTGAATAGAATAGAATTTTTATATGACTTTGTGTTAATAATGTATATAAAATAAATTATTTACTTATAAAATAAAAATGAGATCATATTCAATAGTTCGTAAAACCAAAGAAACAGATATTGAAACTACAATACTTATTGATGGTTCTGGAAAATCAACAAACAATACAGGCATTGGCTTTTTAGATCATATGATTGATCAGCTATCAAAGCACAGCATGATTGATATAAAACTAATCGTAAAAGGAGATTTACATGTAGATTATCATCACACGACAGAAGACTCTGCTATTGCACTTGGTGAAGCGTTTAATAAGGCGCTTGGTGATAGAGTTGGAATTACTAGATTTGGGCAAGCCTTATCCGCAATGGATGAAACATTATCACGCGTTGTAGTAGATTGTTCAAATCGTCCATATCTTGTATGGAAAGTTAATTTTCCTACCCCTAAAGTTGGTCAGATGGATACAGAGTTATTCAAAGAGTGGTTTCAGGCTTTTGCACAAAATGCTGGAATTACACTTCACGTAGAAAACTTGTATGGTGAAAATTCTCATCATATCATTGAGTCTTGTTTTAAGGGACTTGCTAGGGCTCTAAGACAGGCTATCTCATTCGATCCAAAGCGTGCTGGAGAAATCCCTTCAACAAAAGGGACACTTGGAGGTTCTCTTTAGCATTATGTCTGGCATGTTTTGTTTTTTAGTTAAAAATAGTTTTGAAAACAAAAAAAAGTTTGAAGTTGTAAAAGTCGGTTTTTCTTGGACGGCTTTTTTTTTCAGTTATATTTGGGGATTTTCCCACCAAATATGGATATTTTCCTTATTATGGTTTGTTTTTTCAACTATATCAGTAACTTTATATTTTTTATCGTTTATTAATGTTCTAGATCTTTTTTTTCTTTTATCTCTTATTTCCTTATACTGGGGATTGTTTGGAAATAATTTATTGATTAATGAATTAATACAAAAACAATATTTACCAAAAAAACTTTTAGCTGCTTCAAACGCCTTGGAAGCTTTATTAATTTGTATTTCAGAAAAAGAATGAAATGAGTTTAGTATCAATTATTGATTATGGTTCAGGAAATTTAAGGTCTGTCTTTAATGCTGTTAAAAATGTAATTAGTAAAAAAACAAATTGCAGAAAAGTAATAGTTACTAATGAGCCTTCAGAAATTTTAAAGTCGTCTCATATTATTCTTCCTGGAGTTGGTTCATTTAAAAGCTGTTTAAATGGTGTATATAATTCTCCTGGGCTTTTTGAAGCAATTCAAGAAAACACTATAGTCAAGTTGAAGCCTTTTTTGGGAATTTGTGTTGGAATGCAGATGATGGCTAATAAAGGTTTTGAAGAAGGTGAAAGAAATGGTTTTGGATGGATTGAAGGTGATGTAAAATTAATAAGGCCAGAGCTTAAGTCATTAAAAATTCCTCATATCGGTTGGAATAATTTAAAAATTGAAAAAAAACATAAGTTTATAGACCTGATTTTAAAAAATAAAAAATTTTATAATAAAGAAATTAATGCTTACTTTGTTCATAGTTACGCATTTGAGTTAAAAAATAAAGAAAACGAGATTTTATCAACTGATTATGGGAAAAACATTACGGCAATGATTGGAAAAAGTAATATTTTAGGTACTCAGTTTCATCCTGAGAAGAGCCAAATGTTTGGACTCAGTTTTTTAAAAGCTTTCTTAATGTGGGAAGGTCAAGAGTGATTTTTTTCCCTGCAATAGATATAAAAAATGGAAAATGTATAAGACTTGAAAAAGGGAGTTTAGAAAAGCTCAAGGTTTATAATCATAATCCAATAGATCAAGCACTTGAATTTGAAAAAATGGGCTGTGAATGGATTCATATAGTTGATATTGATGGTGCATTTAATGGCACACCATTTAACCACGACGTAATATTTGAAATTAAAAAAAAATGTAGTTGTAAAATACAAGTTGGTGGAGGCATAAGAAATATTGAAACTGTTGAGAAGTTTTTTAAAAACTCTATAGATAGAATTATTATTGGAACAGCAGCAATTAAAGATCCTAATTTTGTTAAAATTGCATGCGAGAATTTCCCAAAAAAAATTGCTATAGGGATTGATACAAAACAAAAAATGGTAGCTTCTGAAGGTTGGTCTGAGACAAGTTCTTTATCAAGTAAAGATTTAATTAAGAGAATGCAACATTTTGGTGTATCAGTATTTATTTTTACTGATATTGATAGAGATGGTCTTTTAAAAGGAATGAATTTTGAGGAGATAATTGATGTACTTAAATCAACAAACACCAAGATAATTGCATCTGGAGGAGTTACAACTTTACAAGACTTAAAAAATTTAAAAAAATTAAATTATAAAAATCTAGATGGAGTTATATCTGGAAAAGCTATATATGAAAGAAGATTTAAAGTTGAAGATGCAATTAGAATATTAAAGTAATTTTTTTATGTTAAAAGTTAGAATAATTCCTTGTTTAGATGTTAAAAACGGTAGAATTGTTAAAGGCGTTAATTTTGTTGATTTAATAGATGCAGGAGATCCTGTTGAACAAGCTAAAATTTATAGTCAATGTGGAGCAGATGAAATTACTTTTTTAGATATAACTGCAACCTCAGACCAGAGAGAAACTATGCTAGATGTAATCGAAAAAACAGCTAAAAAATGTTTTGTTCCTCTGACTGTTGGTGGAGGAATAAGAAGCCTCGAAGATATGAATAACCTTTTACTGGTAGGTGCTGATAAAATTTCAGTTAATAGTTCAGCAGTAAAAAACCCTCAAATTGTATCTCAAGGAGCAGAAAAGTTTGGTAAACAATGTATAGTCGTTGCAATTGATGCAAAAAAAAACAATCAAAAAACATGGAATGTTTTTACTCATGGTGGTAGAAAAGATACAGGGATAGATGCTGTTAGATGGGCAAAATTAATGGAATCAAAAGGTGCAGGTGAAATCTTACTTACTTCAATGGATAAAGATGGAACCAAAAGTGGATTTGATTTAGACCTATTAAAAAATATAACCAGTGAAGTTTCAATACCAGTAGTTGCATCAGGTGGAGTAGGAACCTTAAGGCATTTGGAAGAGGGTGTTGTTAAAGGCTCTGCCTCAGCTCTATTAGCAGCCTCTATTTTTCATTTTGGTGAATTTTCTATTACAGAAGTAAAAAAGCATTTGTTTTCACTAGGAATTCCAGTAAGAATGGATTATTAAAAGGTAAATATGGAAACAAAAGTTAAAGTACTTAATCAGTTAACAAAGATAATTAAAGAAAAAAAAAATTATTCATCTGATTCATCCTACACTGCAAAGCTTTTTTCTAAAGGCAAGGTTAAGATCGCAAATAAAGTTGGAGAAGAGGCCACAGAAGTTATATCTGCATTTTTAAGTCAAGAAAAAAAAGATGTTGCTGAAGAAACAGCGGACTTAATTTTTCATCTTTTTGTTTTGTTGGAATATGCTGGAATATCTCCAGAAGAAGTATGGAAAGTTTTACAAAAAAGAATGAAGGTCTGAAATACTATACAATGATAGATATAAAAAAGTACGACCAATCCAATGTTTTTGCTAAAATTTTATCTGGTGAAATACCTTGTGATATCGTCTATGAAGATAATAAAGTAATAGCTTTTAAAGATATCAAACCACAAGCTCCAATTCATATAGTGGTTATTCCAAAAGATGAATTTTGTAGTCTTGATGACTTTTCAAAAAAGGCTAGCCCTGAGACAATAACTTATTTAATAAGAAGTATAAATATTATTGCTGAAAAATTATCTCTTCAAGATGGTTATAGAGTTATCTCTAATGTTGGAACTATCGGAGGGCAGGAGGTTCCTCATACCCATATACATATTTTATCAGGAAAAAAATTAGGTAGAATTATTCCTTAAAACTTTTTCTGTTAATTTTTTCCAAAGAATTAACTCAATCTTAACTTTATTTAGTTTATTGATTTGTTGTATTCCTGTAGGTGAAGTAACATTAATTTCAGTTAATTTTCCATCAATTACGTCAATTCCAACAAAAAATAATCCATTAGAAATAAGAAAAGGTTTAATTTTTTTACATATTGCTAGTTCTTTTTTTGTTAGAATAGTTTTATTTGCAGAACCACCAAGATGAAGATTTGCCTTGAAGTTTCCATCAGAAGGTATTCTATTTACTGCTCCAACAGGCTCTCCGTCTATTAGAATTATCCTTTTATCTCCATTCTTAACATTTGGGAGAAATTCTTGAAGAATAATAGGGTTTTTAAAATCTTCTGATAAAATTTGGATAAGACTTTTAGTATTAGGATCATTTTGTTTCAAAAGGAAAATTCCATTTCCTCCCTTGTCAAATAAAGGTTTTAATATAAATGATTTATGTTTTTTTATAAATGCTTCTAAAATTTCTTTATTGCATGAAATTGTTGTTTCTGGAATAAGGTTTTTAAACAGTAAAGGGAATATTTTTTCCGAAAAATTTCTTATTCCTTTTGGACTATTAACAAAAAAAGGTTTCTTATGATCAATAAGTCTTGGAATTTCAATTAGATAACTATTGAGAATATAGTTCATATTAAATGGAGGATCTTGCCTTATAAAAACAATATCAAAATCAGAAATTTTTTTTTCTTTATAGTCTCCTTTAACTTTGAAACTTTTATTTTTGTCGGATAATTCTAAAGTTCTTGCTTTTACATATGTTTCTTTAAATTTAATATATACCCTGTCAGGAGTACAATACATTACATTGTGACTTAATTTAAGCGCTTGTAGAATTATTTTAAATGTTGAATCTGTTTTTGGATCTATTGTATGAAGTGGATCAATTTGAAAAAGAGTTAAAAATTTTTTATTTTTCATAAATTACCTTACTTGTTTAACAAAACTTACTAATTTTTTAACGCCATCAATATTTTTAATATAATTTTCAATTTCTTGCATTTCTTCAAGACTTTCAGATACTCCAATTAAATAAACTATACCTTTATAAGTATCAATAGAATAATTATTACTTAGTATTTTTTTATTAAATAGTATGAATGTTTTTATTTTAGAATTTAAAATTACATCTTTCGATTTTTGATATATAGAATAATTCTTTTCTATAACTATCTCATTATAAATTGTGTTAACACCTTTAATTTCCCATATTTTTTTTATAATTCTAAGTCTATCAATACCATCTTGAATAACTCCAGTTAGAAGAACTTCCCCATTAAATACAATAACACTTATATTTGAAAAACTAGTTAATTTGAATTTTAATAGAATTGTTTTTATTTTAGTATATATTATTGTGTCTTCATATGATCCCTCAAATCCTTTTTTTGAAATTGCAGCGTTTCCAGCTATTGAAGTTAGTGAGGAACCAATGCAAGAAGTTAAAAAGAGCAAACAAACAAAAAAAATTAACATTTTATTTTTATTCATTTTTTATCTAATCTGACTATAATTAACTATGAAAAAATCTTTTTATTATAACTTTATTATAATCTGTTCATTATCTTTTTTAATTTTAGGGTGTCAATTAAATGATTCTTTGACAAAGCTTGCAGATGTAGTAATGCCAGGTAATGAAAAATATAAAGTCAAAGACTCAAAAAAAAAAGAATTATCTAAACAGCATAAAAAAAATACTACTCAAAAAAAAATAAAAAAAGTTGAGCCTTCAAATGTCAAGGACAAGGTAGAAAAACCTGAGATTAACAAAGATGAAATAGGTGAAATTAAAAAAATAGAAGATTTTAATGAAGAATTAGTGCTGATTCAGCCTGAGTTAACTAAAAAAAGCCTTACTTCAAAACAAAGTGAAATTTTTGCTTTGGAACCGATTGAAATAGGTCTTTTATTTCCATTAAGCGGGAAAAATTCTGTTCTAGGAGAAACATTAATAAATTCAATTAGATTATATTTAGATGGAAAGGAAAATAAAATAAATTTTAGAATCTATGATACTAAAAGCTCATTAGTTGGAGTAGAGGAGGCTTTTAAAAAAGGTTTGTCAGAAAATATAAAAATTTTTATAGGTCCAATTTTTTCTCAAGAAACAATGGCTATAAAAAACATAGAAAGAAGTAAAGAAGTTGTTGTCTATAGTCTTTCAACTGATAAAAATGCAATTTCAGAAAACATAATAATTACTGGTTTTAGCCTTGAAGATGAACTCTCATGTATTTGATTAAAGGATTGAATTCGATTATTCTTACCTAGGGCTATATTTTCGATTTGAATAGTTTTTTTTAAATTTTGATCTAATTTGATATAATTTTTTTTTAGAATTATATAATTTT
>NZFI01000044.1:0-18643 GCA_002690595.1 Rickettsiales bacterium | reverse complement strand
TAATTATTCCTATTTTTTATGTCTACTTTTAACAATATACTTATCTGTCCTTTTATTATTTCTCGTTCTTTTACCTTTAGCTGAAAGCCCCCAAGGGGAAACTGGATTTCTTCCACCTGATGTTCTACCTTCACCTCCACCATGTGGATGATCCACAGGGTTCATAGCTACACCTCTTACCGAAGGCCTAAAACCTAACCATCTCTTTCTTCCTGCTTTTCCTAACTTAGTGTTTTTTTGATCTGGATTAGAAACCATTCCAATAGTTGCTCTACACTCAACTCTCACAGATCTAATTTCACCAGAAGTCAATTTTATTTGAGCATACTCTGAGTCTTTACTTACTAGCTGGCCAAATGTTCCTGCAGATCTAATCATCTGACCACCTTTTCCTGGCTTAAGTTCTAAATTATGAATAACTGTCCCAACAGGGATAACTTTTAATGACATACAATTTCCTGGCTTGATATCAGCTTTATCTGAAGAGATAACAGTTTCCCCAACTTTAATTTTTTGAGGACAAATAATATAATTCATCTCACCATCAGAATATTTTATTAGTGCAATAAAACTTGACCTATTTGGATCATATTCAATCCTTTCAATTGAAGCTTGGTCTTCGATTTTATTTCTTTTAAAGTCTATTATTCTATACTTTCTTTTATGACCACCACCTTTTCTCCTAGCTGTAATATGACCATGATTGTTTCTTCCACCGGAACTAGACAGACCTTCAACTAATTTTTTTAATGGTTGACCTTTATAAAGTTCCGACTTGCTTGTAAGAACTAATCCTCTTTGACCTGGTGTCATTGGTTTAAAATTTTTAAGAGCCATAATTATTTAATACCTGTTGTTAGATCTATCGAATTACCATCTGCTAACTTAACAAAAGCTTTTTTAGAATCTGGTCTTTTTCCTAGCTTACCTTTAAATCTCTTAACTTTTCCTTTGCTCATCGAAGTGTTAACAGAAATTACTTTAACATTAAAAATTTTTTCAACAGCATTCTTTATATCAACTTTGGTTGAATTAGGAGAAACTTTAAACACGTAATGGTTAAATTGAGAAATCAAAGTTGATTTCTCAGTTACTACTGGAGATCTTAAAATTTCAAAAATTCTTTCGTTCGATGTAGTTTTCATTTAACAAACCTATCATTAATCGAATTTAGAGCTTCAATTGAGAGAACTAAAAAATCTCTTTTTAATATTGTATAAACATTCAATCCTTCAATTGATAGAATATCAATATTAGGAATGTTTCTTGAGGCTAATAAAAAGTTATTATCAACCTTTTTTCCAGAAATAAACAAAGCGGATTCTATACCTAAGTTTTTAATTTTAGTTTTTAATATTGAAGTTTTTGACTTAGGCAACTTAACATCAGAAAGGATTTTTAGTTTACCATCATCGTATTTTTTAGATAAAGCAATTTTTAATGCCAAACTTTTAATTTTTTTAGGAAGTTTATGAGCATGAGATCTAACTTGAGGTCCAAACATTACAGCTCCACCTCTCATTTGAGGCGATCTTTTACTTCCTTGTCTTGCGCTACCAGTTCCTTTTTGTTTAAAAGGCTTTTTTGTTGTTCCTGAAATTTCAGATATAACTTTTGTTTTGTGATTCCCTGATTGTTTTTTTGCATTCTGATATCTTATCATTCTATAAATAATATCTTCTCTGAAAGGAATTCCAAAAATATCTTTCTTAAGATTTATTTCATCAACAAGTTTATTATCTAAAGAGTTAACTTTAACTTTCATTTTTTGTTTCACCCTTTTCATTAGAAGTCTCTTGTTTCAAATTATTATCTTTATCATCCTCTTTTTTTGAAGTTTCCTTGTTTTTTATATTATCCTCAAAATTATTTTTCTCCGAATTTGATGAGGGACTGTTATTTTTAGATATTTCATCTGACATATCATTTTTAGTTTCAACTGGTTCTTTTGAAAGATTTTCTTTATTGCTAGTTTCTGAGGAACTAACTTGATTAGTGGGATAAGGTAAATCTTTACTATTGTTTTTTATAGCATCACAAACTGTTACTATTAGTCCTTTTGGACCTGGAACAGAACCCTTAATAATAATCAAACCCTCTTGATTATCAGTATTTATTACCTCTAGATTTTGCATAGTTCTTTTAACATTACCTAGTCTTCCTGCCATTTTTTTACCTTTAAAAACTTTACCAGGATCTTGGCACTGTCCAGTTGAACCATGGGATCTATGTGATATTGAAACTCCATGAGACGCTCTATTTCCAGCAAAGTTATGTCTTTTCATTCCACCAGCAAAACCCTTTCCAATTGAAAATCCAGAAACATCAACATACTGTCCATTAATAAAATGATTTGGCTTTAAAATTGAACCAATATCTAAAAAAGCATCTTTCGTAACCCTGAACTCTTTTGTTGTATTACTACCTTCATTTTTATTTTTTTTAAAAAAACCTTTTGTTGGTTTATTAATCTTATTCTTTTTTGAAACGCCGTATGAAAGTCTAAGAGCTGAATAACCATTTTTCTCCAAAATCCTATGCTCTACCACTGTACAATTATCAACTTTTAATAAAGTTACAGGAATATTACTGCCGTCAGCTTTAAAAACTCTACTCATACCTACTTTTTTTGCTATCAAACCTGTTCGCATTTTATTCCCTTACAATTTAATCTCAACGTCAACACCAGAAGCAAGCTCAAGTTTCATTAAGGCATCAACAGTTTGAGGAGTCCAATCAATTATATCCATCATTCTTTTATGTGTTCTCATTTCTAATTGAGTTCTTGCTTTTTTATCAACATGAGGAGAACTTAAAACTGTGTATTTTTCTATCCTTGTGGGCAAAGGTATTGGACCGCGAACATTCGCACCAGTTCTGGTTGCCGTATTCAAGATTTCTTGAGTACTTTGATCCAAAACTCTATGATCATAAGCTTTTAATCTTATACGAATGTTTTGATTTGCCATATAACTACTCCACTATTTCTGCAACAACTCCAGCTCCAACAGTTCGACCACCTTCTCTTATAGCGAATCGAAGACCTTTATCCATTGCAATCGGTGTTAATAACTCAACTGTCATAGCAACATTATCTCCAGGCATTACCATTTCTGTGCCTGATGGTAATTCAATAGTTCCTGTAACATCAGTTGTTCTAAAATAAAACTGCGGTCTGTAATTTTTGAAGAATGGAGTATGTCTCCCTCCTTCATCTTTATTTAGAACATATGCTTCAGCCTTAAATTTTTTATGTGGTTTAATTGAACCTGGCTTTGCTAGAACCTGACCTCTTTCAACATCTTCTCTTTTAGTTCCACGAAGTAGCACACCAACATTGTCTCCTGCCTCACCTCTATCTAAAAGCTTTCTAAACATTTCTACACCAGTGCAAACAGTCTTTGTAGTATCCTTGATACCAATGATTTCAATTTCTTCGTTAACATTGATAACTCCTTTTTCAACTCTACCAGTAACAACAGTTCCTCTACCAGAAATTGAAAAAACGTCTTCAATTGGCATCAAGAAAGGCTGGTCTAACGGACGAGCAGGTTGAGGAATATGTTCATCTATTTTAGTCATGAGTTCTAAAATAGATTTTTTTCCAGTTTCTTCATTTGTATCTTCAACTGCAGCAAGTGCAGAACCCTTGACTATAGGTATATTATCACCATCAAACTCGTATTTAGATAAAAGTTCTCTTACTTCCATTTCAACTAAGTCTACAAGTTCTGGATCATCAACTTGATCAATTTTATTCATATAAACTACTAATGACGGAACTCCAACTTGTCGAGCTAACAAAATGTGTTCACGTGTTTGTGGCATAGGGCCGTCAGCTGCATTGACAACAAGAATTGCACCATCCATTTGAGCAGCACCTGTAATCATATTTTTAACATAATCAGCATGTCCAGGACAGTCTACGTGAGCATAATGTCTTTTTTCAGTTTCATACTCAACATGAGCTGTTGATATTGTTATTCCTCTCTCTTTCTCCTCAGGAGCTTTATCAATTTGCGCATAATCCATAGCAGTTGCTCCACCTGTTTGTGCTAATACTTTTGTAATAGCAGCTGTTAATGTAGTTTTACCATGATCAACGTGACCAATTGTCCCAATATTACAGTGAGGTTTACTTCTTTCAAATTTTTCTTTTGCCATAATTTATCTCCTTAATTAAATTAACCAGAAACTTTTTCTTTTACTTCTTCTGCAACATTATTCGGCACTTGCTCATAATGATCAAAAGTCATAGTATAACTAGCTCTACCCTGGCTCATAGAGCGTAAGTTGTTTACATAACCAAACATATTAGCCAAAGGCACCATACCATTTACTACATGATTGACACCTCTTTGCTCCATACCAGAAACCTGACCTCTTCTTGAGTTTAGATCTCCAATAACATCACCCATATATTCTTCGGGCGTAACCACTTCAACCTTCATCATAGGCTCTAATAGAACTGCCTTTGCTTTGGGCATTGCTTCTCTAAATGCTGCTCTTGCAGCTATTTCAAAAGCCATCACACTTGAATCAACATCATGATAAGCTCCATCAACTAAAATACATTTAAAATCTATAACAGGAAAACCTGCTAAATAACCAGATTCAGTTGAATGTTTTATACCTTTTTCAACTCCAGGTATATACTCTTTGGGAACCCTTCCACCAACAATCTTACTTTCAAAAACTATACCTTTTCCCTTCTCTAGAGGTTCGAAATCAAGTATAATCTTTGCAAATTGACCAGCTCCACCAGATTGTTTTTTATGAGTATAGTCTACTGTAGTTGACTGTGTTATTGTTTCCCTGTAAGCAACTTGAGGCGCACCAACAGTGGCGTCAACCTTAAATTCTCTTTGCATCCTGTCAACTAAAATTTCTAAATGCAGCTCTCCCATACCCTTCATGACTGTCTGTCCTGACTCATGATCAGTACTAACTTTAAATGATGGATCTTCAGCAGCTAACCTTTGAAGTGCTATACCCATCTTTTCTTGATCTGCTTTTGTTTTAGGTTCAACTGCAACTTCAATAACTGGATCAGGAAATTCCATTCTTTCAAGTATAACAGGGCTTTCAGGGTTACACAGTGTATCTCCAGTTGTTGTATCTTTGAGACCAGCTACCGCAATTATATCACCAGCATATGCTTCTTTCACATCTTCACGAGAATTTGAGTGCATTTGAAGCATTCTTCCAAATCTCTCTCTTTTATCTTTTACAGAATTTAAAACAGAAGAACCTGCCTCAATTTTTCCGGAATAAACTCGCATAAACGTCAAACTACCAACAAACGGATCATTCATTATTTTAAAAGCTAAGGCAGAAAAAGGTTCTGAATCAGAGCTTTTTCTTATAATACTTTCTTCTTCATTTCTATATTTTACGCCCTTTATTGCAGGAACATCCAAAGGGGAGGGTAAATAATCTATTACTGCATCTAACATTGGTTGAACACCTTTGTTTTTAAAAGAACTACCACAAAGTATTGGTACAAATTTAGATGCAATTGTACCTAACCTTATCAATTCTTTAATTTTTTTTGTATTCGGAGCTTCTCCATCTAAATATTTTTCCATAACATCGTCATCTAATTCTACTACTGTTTCAAGTAACATTTCTCGATACTTCTCTGCTTCTTCTTTGTGTTCATCAGAAATATCGTGATAATTAAACTTTGCTCCAAGTGATTCATCTTCCCAAACTATTGCTCGCATTTCCACTAGGTCAATAACTCCTTTAAAATCAGCTTCTGAGCCAATAGGTAATTGGAGAACTAATGATGTAGCCCCTAATCTATCCTTTATCATATCAACACATCTAAAAAAGTTTGCTCCCGTTCTATCCATTTTATTAATAAAACACATTCTCGGAACACCATATTTATCAGCTTGTCTCCAAACTGTTTCTGACTGCGGTTCTACACCAGCAACAGAATCAAAAACACATACTGAACCATCTAAAACTCTCAAAGATCTTTCAACTTCAATCGTAAAATCAACATGACCAGGTGTATCTATAATATTAATTCTCTTATCGTTCCAAAAACAAGTAGTAGCTGCAGATGTGATGGTTATTCCTCTTTCTTGTTCTTGCTCCATCCAATCCATAACTGCAGCACCATCATGAACTTCACCAATTTTATGAGAAACACCAGTATAGTATAGAATACGTTCAGTTGTTGTAGTTTTCCCAGCATCAATATGCGCCATTATTCCAATATTTCGATAATTACTAAGTTCTGTTTGTCTTGTCATTTTACTACCATCTGTAATGAGCAAAAGCTCTATTAGCCTCTGCCATTTTATGAGTATCTTCTCTTTTTTTTACTGAATTACCTTTATTCTCATGGGCATCAAGAATCTCTGAAGACAATCTGTCAACTATAGTTTTTTCACTTCTTTGTCTTGATGCATTAACAATCCATCTTATCGCAAGCGCTTGAGCTCTCTCAGACCTAACTTCTACTGGAACTTGATATGTAGCACCACCCACCCTTCTTGATCTTACTTCAATTCCAGGTTTTACATTATTAAGAGCCTGTAAAAAGATATCAATTGGTTCTTTATTTTTAATTACCGCGCTGGCCTTATCTAATGCTTTGTATACTATTTTTTCAGACAAAGACTTCTTACCGTCTAACATCATAATATTGATAAACTTTGACAAAACCAAATCATGAAACTTAGGATCTGGATAGATGTTTCTTTTTTCAGCAGCTCTTCTTCTAGACATTTATATCACTTAGGTTTTTTTGTTCCATACTTTGACCTTCTTTGCTTTCTATCTTTTACACCCTCAGTATCAAGAATACCTCTTAAAACATGGTATCTAACCCCAGGCAAATCTTTAACACGACCGCCTCTAATAAGTACTACTGAGTGTTCTTGAATATTATGGCCTTCTCCTGGAATATAACTAGTTACTTCAAAACCATTTGTGAGCTTAACCCTAGCCACTTTCCTTAAAGCAGAGTTTGGCTTCTTGGGCGTTGTAGTGTAAACCCTAGTACATACACCTCTTTTTTGAGGTGATGCTTCCAAAGCAGGAACTTTATTTCTTTTAAGTTGCTTTGCTCTAGGAGAGCGAATCAACTGGTTAATAGTAGGCATTAAAAAATATCCCAAAGTTGTTGTTTAATAAGAAATTGTGTTTGGCTAAAGCCACGACCAATTATGCGTTGGAAATTAACATATCTTTTAAATCAGTCAACAAAAGAATATTTTAATTTAAACTATGAAGTCAACTTAACCTCCTTATCTTCATTTTCATCTTTCAAATCTTCTGATACCTTAAGAAGTTCCTTATCTTTTTTTGCCGCTTCAAGCTTAGCTTGAGCTAAATAAGAACCTGTTCCACAAGGAACTAATCTTCCTACTATAACGTTTTCTTTTAAACCCACTAAACTATCTATTTTCCCAGAAACCGATGCTTCGGTTAAAACACGAGTAGTTTCTTGAAAAGAAGCTGCAGAGATAAAACTATCAGTTTGTAAAGAAGCCTTAGTTATTCCTAATAAAATTGGATGAGCCTTAGCTTCTTTTAAACCTTCTTTTTTAGCATTTGCATTGACATCACTAAACTCTTTTTTACTTACCTGTTCTCCAACAAGTAAAGTTGTCTCTCCTGAATTTGTAATTTCTACTTTTTGCATCATTTGCCTGACAATCACTTCAATATGTTTATCATTTATCTTTACACCCTGAAGTCTATATACATCTTGAACTTCTTTTGTCATATATGACGATAAAGCTTCAACTCCTTTGATTCTTAATATGTCATGTGGCACTGAACTTCCATCAACTAATATATCTCCAACTTCGACATAATCTCCTTCCTGAACAGATAAATGCTTAGACTTTGAAATAACATATTCAACGGGCTCTAAATTTGAATCATCAGACTTTATTGATATCTTTCTTTTCATTTTATAATCTTTACCAAATTCAATTTTACCAGAAATTTCAGCAATAATTGCATGATCCTTTGGTTTTCTTGCTTCAAAAAGCTCAGCAACTCTCGGAAGTCCTCCAGTAATATCCTTAGTTTTTGAAGATTCTTTAGGAACTCGTGCAATAAAGTCACCTGGCTTAACTTTTTGCTCAGATGAAACACCTAAAATTGCATCCACAGGTAATTCATAGCTTGCAGAGCTTCCATTTTCTAAAGTTAAAACTTTTCCACTCTTGAGTTTATCGTGAATTTCTATCCTTGGATTTAAAGCTTGATTTTTAGCCTGCTGTTTCCAATCAACAACCATTTTGCTTGACAGTCCAGTTGATTCGTCAATCACTTCTCGGGTAGATACTCCCTCTTCAAGATCTTTAAATATAACAAAACCATTTATTTGTGAAATAATTGGTGTAGTAAATGGATCCCATTCAGCTAAAAGATCTCCTTTGTTAATTTCTTGATTTTCTTTCACATTTACCTTTGAACCGGAAGGTAGTCTATGTCTTGCTTTTTCCTTATCTCCTTGAAATATACATAATTGAGAACTTCTAGACAAGTTTATTGTATTACCATTACTATCAACAGAAGCTTGAACATTTACAAATTTTACAACTCCACTAACATTTGATTCAATACTTGAAATTTCAGAACCTTTTTGCGCTGCACCTCCTATGTGGAATGTTCTCATAGTTAATTGTGTTCCTGGCTCTCCAATTGATTGTGCTGCAATTACACCAACAGCCTCACCTATATTAACTGGACTACCTCTAGCTAAATCTCTACCATAACATTTTACACAAACACCAAAATTAGCCTCACAGGTTAAAACCGAACGAATTTTAACCTCTTCAATATTACTAGACTCTATTAGAGGCAAATGTTCTTCTGAAACAATTTGTCCTCTGCTTACAAATACTTTTTTTGACTTCGGATCTATGAGATCCTCAGCTAAAGTTCTTCCTAAAATTTTTTCAGAAAGATTCTCAATAACTTCTCCACCTTCTACCAGGGCTCTAACTGTAGTATAGTTTTCAGTATAACAATCATCAATTGTAATTATACAGTCCTGAGCTACGTCTACTAACCTTCTTGTTAAATAACCCGAATTTGCGGTTTTAAGCGCTGTATCAGCAAGACCTTTTCTTGCTCCATGAGTTGAATTAAAATATTCAAGGACAGTAAGACCTTCTTTAAAGTTTGAAATTATAGGATTTTCAATAATTTCTCCAGAAGGCTTAGCCATTAAACCTCTCATTCCTGATAATTGTTTTAACTGAGCCGCTGAACCCCTTGCGCCAGAATCTGCCATCATGTAAACAGAATTAATATCACTAATATTATCGGTTTGCTTAGGAAGAATTTTTTTCATCATTTCATCAGCTACATCATCTGAACACTTTGCCCACGCATCAACAACTTTGTTATATTTTTCTCCTTTTGTAATTAATCCTTCAGAATACTGTTTTTCATAATTTTTCACTTTCTTCTCAGTAGTATCAAGTAAATTAATTTTATTTTCAGGAATAACTAAATCATCCTTACCAAAAGAAATACCTGCCTTGCAAGCTTCTTTAAAACCTAAATCCATTAATTTATCAGCGAAAATTACTGTTTTCTTTTGGCCACAATGTCTATAGACCAAATCAATAGCATTACTAATTTCTTTTTTTGTTAGAATTTTATTAATAATTCCAAAACTAACTTTTGGATGCTTTGGTAAAATCTCACTTAATAACATTCTACCAGGAGTAGTATCAACTGTAACTGTAATAGGTTGATAATTTTCATCAACAGTTTCAAAGCGTGCTTTAATTTTTGTTTGAAGTGTTACAAACTTATTTTCTAATGCAATTTGTATTTCACCAATATTAGCAAACCTCATCCCTTCTCCAACTGCACCTTCAGTCATAAGACTTAAGTAGTACAATCCAAGAATCATATCTTGTGAAGGAACAATAATTGGTTTACCGTTAGCTGGAGACAAAATATTATTTGTAGACATCATTAAAACTCTGGCTTCTAACTGAGCTTCAAGTGAAAGAGGAACATGAACAGCCATTTGATCTCCATCAAAATCAGCATTAAAAGCTGTACAAACTAATGGATGTAGTTGAATGGCCTTTCCTTCAATTAAAATTGGTTCAAAGGCTTGAATTCCAAGTCTATGTAAAGTTGGAGCTCTATTTAATAATACAGGATGTTCTCTTATAACTTCGGCTAAAATATCCCATACTTCTGGTCTTTCTTTTTCAACCATTTTTTTTGCAGCTTTAATCGTAGTTGCAAGGTTGTATTTTTCTAATTTAGAATAAATAAATGGTTTAAAAAGCTCTATAGCCATTTTTTTTGGAATTCCACACTGATGTAACTTCAACTCTGGACCAACAACGATTACAGATCTTCCTGAATAATCTACTCTTTTACCCAGAAGATTTTGTCTAAATCTCCCCTGTTTCCCTTTGAGCATATCAGATAATGATTTTAATGGTCTTTTATTAGTACCAGTGATTACCCTGCCCCTTCTTCCATTATCAAAAAGAGCATCAGCTGCCTCCTGTAACATTCTTTTTTCATTCCTAATAATAATTTCAGGAGCTTTAAGAGTTAGTAATCTTTGTAATCTATTATTTCTATTAATAACTCTCCTATACAGATCATTTAGATCTGAAGTTGCAAATCTTCCTCCATCAAGAGGTACTAAAGGCCTTAACTCTGGAGGAATAACTGGAATAACGTTTAAAATCATCCATTCAGGTTTTAATTTAGAGCTTATAAAAGCATCAATTAGCTTTAATCTTTTTACAAGTTTCTTTTTTTTAGTTTCAGAATTAGTATTTTTAAGCTCTTCTCTAACAACAATTTTTTCTTCTTCTAAGTTTACCTCTGAAAGTAATTTTTGAATAGCTTCAGCGCCAATCATACTCTCAAATTCATCTCCGAATTCATTTTTTAAGTCATTATTTTCTTCTTCGCTAATCACTTGGAATTTTTTTAATGATTTTACCATTCCTGGCTCAGTAACTATAAAACTTTCAAAATATAAAACTCTCTCCAAATCTTTTAAAGTCAAATCAAGCAACAAACCAATTCTACTTGGCAGGGATTTTAAGAACCATATATGTGCTACAGGAGCTGCTAGCGGTATATGCCCCATTCTTTCTCTTCTAACTTTTGTAACAGTTACTTCAACTCCACATTTTTCACAAATTATACCTTTAAATTTCATTCTTTTGTATTTTCCACAAATACATTCATAATCTTTTATTGGACCAAAAATTCTAGCACAAAATAAACCGCTTCTTTCTGGTTTAAATGTTCTGTAATTTATAGTTTCTGGTTTTTTTATCTCACCATGAGACCAAGAAATCATATCTTCAGGACTTGCAATGGAGATTTTAATATAATCAAAATTAGTAAAATTTGGTTTTTCAATTAACTTCATTAAATCACTCATAAAAAATCTCCCATTAAATATTTTGTTCTAAAAGTTCTATATTTAAACCTAATGATTTTAGTTCCATAATAAGAACATTAAATGATTCTGGAATTCCAGATTCAATATTATCATCACCTCTAACAATAGTTTCATAAGCCTTAGTTCTACCTGAAACATCGTCGGATTTAACCGTCAACATTTCCTGAAGAGTATAAGATGCACCATAAGCCTCAAGAGCCCAAACTTCCATTTCACCAAATCTTTGGCCTCCAAATTGTGCTTTACCACCCAATGGCTGTTGAGTTACCAAGCTATATGGTCCAATCGACCTTGCGTGAATTTTATCATCTACAAGATGATGAAGCTTAAGCATATAAATTTCACCAACTGTAATTGGTCTATCAAAATAATTACCTGTTCTTCCATCAATCAATTTTTTTTGACCGCTTGTATCAGAACCGGCAAAATTGAAATATTGGTTTAAATCACTTTCTTTTGCACCATCGAATACAGGAGTTGCAAATGGAACACCATTTTTTAAATTTTGGGCATGTTGAATTAAATTAGTATCATCAAGTTTAGAAAACCTAATTTGAAAAACTTCTTCTCCGTAAACTTCTTTGAAGAATTTTTTTAAACTACTAATTTCTTTTTTGTTCTCTAATGCTAATTCTGCTAGATTAGAAAATTTTTTTCCTAAATCAACAGCTGCAGCACCTAAATGAGTTTCAAGTATTTGGCCAACATTCATTCTTGAAGGGACACCTAAAGGATTTAACACAATATCAACTGGCGTTCCATCTTCCATATAAGGCATATCCTCAACAGGAATAATTCTAGATATAACTCCTTTGTTTCCATGTCTTCCTGCCATTTTATCTCCCGGAGCCAACTGTCTTTTTACAGCCACAAAAACCTTGATTAACTTCATTACACCAGGAAGTAAATCATCACCTGACTGAACCTTATCAACTTTATCTTGAAAGTTACTCTGAAGAAGTTCTAAACTCTCATCAAATGCTTCACAAAGAGATTCTATTTTTGTCATAACCTTATCATCTTTAACAGTAATGATTCTTAATTTTGATAGGGCTAAATTTTCAACAGCCTCTGGTTTAATTGATTTATTTTTTGCAAGACCCTCTATGCCAGTCAGATGAATTTGGTTATTTAAAAAATCCATTAAACTTGTTTTAAAGCTTGACTCTAGAATAAATTTTTCATCTTCTTTATCTTTATGTAATTGTTCAATTTGTGATCTTTCATTAGATAATGCTCTTTCATCTTTATCAATTCCTCTTCGCGAAAAAACCCTAACTTCTACAACAGTTCCTGAAACACCAGGGGGTAATCTTAATGAAGTATCTTTGACATCTGCTGCTTTCTCACCAAAAATTGCTCTTAATAATTTTTCTTCAGGAGTCATGGGAGACTCACCTTTAGGTGTAACTTTTCCGACCAAAATATCCCCTGGTGTAACCTTAGCTCCAATATGAACAATACCGGCCTCATCTAAACTTGTTAAAGCCTCATCTCCAACATTTGGTATATCTCTAGTAATATCCTCCTGACCAAGTTTTGTGTCTCTTGCTAAAACTTCAAATTCTTCTATGTGAACAGAGGTAAAAACATCATCAACGACTAATTTTTCGGAGATTAAAATTGAATCTTCATAGTTGTAACCATTCCAAGGCATGAAAGCCACAGTCACATTCTTTCCTAGAGCAAGCTCTCCAATTTTAGAAGCAGGTCCATCAGCTATAATATCATTTTTAGAAACATAATCACCAGCATTCACTAAAGGCTTTTGATTTATACAAGTATTTTGATTGGACCTTTGAAATTTACTTAAACGATAAATATCAACACCTGTGTCTCTGTCAACTTTTTCGTCAGCTCTAATAACAATTCTTGAAGAATCAACTTGATCTACATAACCACTTCTTTTTGCAACCACGACTACGCCTGAATCACGTGCAACAACGCTTTCCATCCCAGTACCTACAAATGGTGCTTCTGATTTTAAAAGTGGAACTGCCTGTCTCATCATGTTAGAGCCCATTAATGCCCTATTAGCATCATCATTTTCTAAAAAGGGTATTAGCGCTGCAGCTACTGAAACTAGCTGCTTTGGAGAAACATCAATTAAATCAATTTTTTTTGGATCTAATAAAAAGAAGTCTCCATCTTTTCTACAGGAAACTAAATCTCTTTCAAATGAACCATCAGATTTTAAAGGTTCATTAGCTTGAGCAATTGTCATACTCTCTTCTTCCATGGCAGATAAATAAATAACTTCATTTGTTACTTTGCCATTGATTATCTTTCTGTAAGGAGTTTCAATAAAACCATAGTTATTTACTTTCGAGTATGTTGCTAGTGAATTTATCAAACCAATATTCGGTCCTTCAGGAGTTTCAATGGGACAGATTCTTCCATAGTGCGTTGGATGAACATCTCTTACCTCAAAACCAGCTCTTTCTCTTGAAAGTCCACCAGGACCAAGCGCAGATAATCTTCTTTTATGAGTAATTTCAGAGAGAGGATTAGTTTGATCCATAAATTGAGACAATTGACTTTGACCAAAAAATTCTCTTATAGATGCTGAAGCAGGCTTTGGATTCACCAAATCATTTGGCATAACTATTTCGATCTCAGAATTACTCATTCTTTCTTTGATCGCTCTTTCCATTCTTATAACACCTAAGGTGTATTGATTTTCAAGAAGCTCTCCTACTGATCTAACTCTTCTATTTCCAAGATGATCTATATCATCAACTTCCCCAATTCCATCTTTAAGTTCAGCTAAATATTTAACTATTTTTAAAATATCATTATTTTCCAAAACTCTTTGACTTAAATCACTTTCAAGCCCTAGTCTAGAGTTAATTTTTAAACGTCCAACTGGTGATAAATCATATCTTTCTTTATCAAAGAAAAGACTTCTAAATAATTTATCGGCAGATTCTTCAGTCGGAGGTTCACCTGGTCGCATTATTTTATAAATTTCAAATAATGCATCCACTCTATTTTTATTTTTGTCGGCAAAAAAAGTATCCCTTATATAAGAACCTTGTTTGTTGTTGTTGATATCTAATAAATTAATTTCATCAATTTTTTTCTCAGATAAATGATTCAAAATTTCTTCGTTAATTTCATCACCTGCTTCAAAAAATATTATTCCATTATTCTGATCAAAAATATCTTCTGCTAAAAATTTTCCTTTCAGATTTTCCTCACTAATAAATAAATTAAGAACTTTTGATTGTTCCACTTTCTTAGCTGCTGCAATATTAAATTTTTGTCCAGATTCAAAAATCACTTTTCCTGTTTTTGAATCAATTAAATCGTAATCTAACTTAGATCCCAGATAATCTTCTTTGACATAGAGAAATTCCCAACCATTTTTGACTCTTTTAAAAGATTTCTTCTTATAAAAAAAAGAAAAAATTTCTTGGTGTGTCATTCCCGTTATTTTTGAATAATCAGGCTCATTCTCTCCACATTTTTTTCTATATTCGGCTGATTTTTCATTATCTAATGCAAGAAGCAACGATGATGCTAAGAGTTTTCTTCTTTTATCAATTCTCACATACATTAAATCTTTTGCATCGAACTCAAAATCAATCCATGAACCATTATAAGGTATCAATCGTGAAGCAAATAAAAACTTTCCAGTTGAGTGACTTTTACCTTTATCATGATCAAAGAAAACACCAGGAGATCTATGCATTTGAGAGACTACTACTCTAGTGGTACCATTAAATATAAAAGTACCTTTATTTGTCATTAAAGGCATATCTCCTAAATATACTTCTTGCTCTTTAATATCTTTTATTGATCTAGCACCACTTTCTTCATCTATTTCCCATACAATTAATCTCAGTGTTGCCTTGAGAAGAGAGGCATATGTGCCTCCTCTTTGCAAACATTCTTCTACATCATATTTTGGATTCTCTAATTCATACTTTACAAATTGAAGTTCAGCCTTTCCTGAAAAATCTTTTATAGGAAAAACTTTATTAAAAACTGCCTGAAGACCAATATCCTCACGATTTTCAGGCTTAATATTCTTTTGTAAGAATAGTTCATAAGAATTTTTTTGAATTTCAAGAAGATTTGGCATTTCCAATAATTCAGGAATTTTACCAAAACTCTTCCTTACGTTATGTTTTAGTGAAAAAGAACGTTTCATTTAGCTATATCTTTTTAAGGTTAAGGTTATTTGAGTTCGACAGTTGCTCCGGCCTCTTCAAGTTGTTTTTTAAACTTATCTGCTTCATCTTTAGCTACTCCTTCTTTTACATTTTTTGGAGCAGCCTCAACAAGATCCTTAGCTTCTTTCAAACCAAGTCCTGTAATAGTTCTTACCTCTTTAATAACATTAATTTTCTTATCTCCTGCTGATGCTAGGACAATAGTAAATTCTGTTTTTTCTTCAGCTGGAGCATCACCTCCAGCAGCTCCTGCAGGTGCAGCAACGGCAACTGGTGCTGAAGCAGAAACTCCCCATTTTTCTTCTAAAAGTTTAGAAAGCTCAGAAGCTTCTAAAACCGTAAGACTAGATAAATCTTCAATAATCTTTTCTAAATTAGCCATAATTTACTCCTTATCAATATTGTTTAATTATTTTTTTTGGCATTAAGTAATCTAACTATTTTTGAAGATGGTTCATTAAGTATATTAACAATTCCAGACATTGGGGCCTTTAAAAGACCAATAATTTTTGCTCTTAAAGATTCCATTGAAGGAAGCGAGGCAAGTTGCTTTATCTCATCTAAACTTAGGGGTTTTTTCCCCATCGCTGCAGCAATTATTTTTAACTTTTCATTTTCTTTAGAAAAATCGTAAATAACCTTAGCCGCTGAGACGGGGTCATCTGAAATTGTAATCGCAGTTGGACCAGCAAAATAATTTTCCAACATTTCATAATTAGTATCTTTTAAAGCTCTTTTAGCAAGACTATTTTTTGCAACTTTAAATAAAGCCTTTTTATCTTTTACCTGCTCCCTTAAATTAGAAATCTCGGAAACTGATAAGCCTTTGTAATGAGCTATTAAAACAAAATTAGTTTTGTTTAATAAAGAACCAAAGTTAGTTACAAATTCTTGTTTCTCAGCACGATTCACTTAATTATTCCTTCTTCAAAAAAAATCAAGATTACTTGATTTATTATTATTTCTGTCCGAGTAAATCAAAAATTTAACTCTGTCTAATTTAGGCCAAATTCATTAAAGTCAAACTACCTAAAATTTTGGACAATATTTAAAATCTAAATAAATAAATTTTAAAACATTAAATAACACTACTTAAGTCAACTTTCAAGCCCGGACCCATTGTTGATGAAATAAACATCCTTTTTACAAATACTCCTTTAGATGTTGACGGTTTTGCTTTATTTAATTCCTGATAAAAAAACTTAATATTTTTCATTAATTCTTCTTCTTTAAAACTTGATTTACCAATAGACGCATGAACTATTCCTGATTTGTCAGTTTTATATTCAATTTGACCCGATTTAATATTTTTTATGGCTTCCACAATATTTTTTGTTACTGTTCCTAATTTAGGATTGGGCATTAATCCTTTTGGACCTAAAATTTGTCCCAATGTTCCTACCTTTGCCATCATTTCTGGTGTAGAGATACATTTATCAAATTCTATTTTTCCTGATTTCACTTGTTCAACTAATTCATCAGAACCAACCAAATCGGCTTCTGCTGATTTAGCTTTCTCAAGATCATCACCTGAAGCAAAAACAGCAATTTTAATTTTTTTTTCTACACCTCTAGGAAGAGATAAAACCCCTCTAACCAATTGATCAGTTTTTTTTGCATCAATTCCTAAGACTATAGATAAATCAATTGACTCATCAAATTTAGAAGTACTAAATTTTTTTGAAAGTTCTATAGCCTCAGTTAATTTAAAGCTTTTTTTTAAGTCAACTTCCGATTGTATTTTTTTAATTTTTTTACTAATGTTCATTAGATTTATTCTACCTTTATTCCCATTGATCTGGCCGTGCCAGATATCATTTTTTGCGCAGACTCTATGTCATTTGTATTTAAATCTTTAATTTTCTGTTCAGCAATCTTTTTTATTTGATCCATTGAAATAGAAGCAATAGTACCCTGACCAGGAGTTTTAGAAGCTTTTTTTAGTTTAATAGCTTTTTTTATAAAAAAAGAGGCAGGGGGAGACTTTGTTATAAAAGTAAAGCTTTTGTCAACATAAACAGTTATTTCAACAGGTATTGGCATTCCAGGTTCTTCATTTTTGGTGGAGTCATTAAATGCTTTGCAAAATTCCATTATATTTACACCTTTTTGACCCAAAGCAGGTCCAACAGGAGGAGAAGGATTTGCTTTTCCAGCAGGAATCTGAAGTTTGATATATCCGTCTATTTTTTTTGCCATTACTTACTCTTTAATTTATACTTTCTCTACTTGAGAATATTCTAAATCTACTGGCGTTGATCTACCAAATATAGATACAGAAACTTTCAATCTTGCTTTTTCTTCATCAACCTCTTCAACCATACCATTAAATGATGTAAAAGGACCATCCGAAACTCTAACTTGTTCTCCTACCTCAAAACTAACAGATGGTTTTGGTCTGTCTAAACCTTCCTTAACTTGATGCTTAATATTATCAATTTCAGTTTGTGAAACTGGTGACGGCTCTCCTTTTTTTCCACCTAAAAAACCACTAACCTTTGGTATTTGTCTAATTACATGCCAAAGTTCGTCATTCATTACCATCTTTAAAAGAATATATCCAGGAAAAAATTTTCTTTCTGAATTTATTTTTTTTCCTTTCTTCATTTCAATTACGTCCTCTGATGGAATCATTACCTCTTCAAGATTAGGACGAAGACCTTTTTTTTCACTTTGTAATAAAATCTGATCCTTAACCTTTTTTTCAAAACCAGAGTAAACTTGTAATATGTACCAGCTAGACATGCCTGAAAATCCTATAAAAAAAGAATATATTCAATTATAAATGAAACAACTTTATCAACTAAAAGAAAAAATATAGATGAAATGAAAACAAACACAAATACCATAATCGTAGTTGTAATGGTTTCAGGTTTTGTAGGCCAGGTTATTTTAAGCGTTTCTTGCTTAACTTCTTTATAAAATTTTTTAATATTTTGCATAACTATAACAAAGACTCCAAAGTTAGAGTATAATTATCAGATAATCTAAGTTTTTCAATGTATTTTTATATTTTTACTGTAACTTA
>NZFI01000043.1:0-9819 GCA_002690595.1 Rickettsiales bacterium | reverse complement strand
ATGATTTTAGTGTCTCTGTGATCCTTAAATCAGCTTTTTTATATTTAGGTTATTTTTTTTAAAAATTCTCTTATGTTTTTATCAATAAAAGTTACATCTTCTTGAGAGGTTAATACTGTTGACATTCCTCCAGCTAAGTGTCCATATTTTGTTTTAATTACTCTCAGTTCTGCTTTAGGCATTTCTTTAACCTCAGGAATATTATTACGAGCTGGAAAAGATAAATCAGTTGAGCTAGGCATAACAAGAGCTGGACAGTTGATATTTGCAAGAGCTTCTTTAGTGTTGTTACTAAATTTTTCATGTTTTCCTATATCTCCCATCTGCCATGTATTCAACATACCTAATAAATCATTAGCATCGATACTACCAAAAAAACCATCCATAAAATTTAAGTACGATTCAGTATCTTTAAATCCATCAAATAAATTAAGATGTAAACCCTCCTCATATCCTTCCTTGTCAAATAAGGTTGATATATAATTTCTAGAAAAAGCTTTTAAACCCTTTTCAGGGGGTACAATATAATCACCATAATTATAATTAACATCTGATTGCAAAGCTAACTTACATCCTTCTAAAGTTATCCAATTCTGTGTTGTAGTTTTTGCGGTTCCACATAAGGGAATTATACCACCGGTCTTATCTCCATGTAATGCGCCCCAGTGAAAAGCCTGTTGAGCACCCATAGAGAATCCAATATACATAAGCGGATTAGTTATACCAAAATATTCTGATATTAATTTATTTTGAGCATTTACATTATCATAATATGTAACAGAAGGAAATCTCGGACCATCTTGAGGATGATCAGTATTACTCGGGGAAGATGAATGACCACTACAAAATAAGTTTGGTGTTATAATACAATATTTTAATGGATTTAGAGCTCTATCAATTCCATATGCCAGTTGATTAAATTTGTGACTTCCAGCAAAACATGTTGCAAATATAATTGCATTACTCTTAGATGGATTTAATTCACCATTAACATCAACTAATAAAAAAGGATTATTTAAAGTTTCTCCACTTTGAAGCTCAAAATTTTTCAATGGAAATCTAAATGTTTTACTACTCCAAGGTAACTTTTTTTTATCTTCAGACATATTTACTTTTGGAAAAAAATTCATCATAGGTAAAGAAGCCAGAGCGATTGCTTTAACTGAATATTCAATAAATTTTCTTCTATCCATTTTTAATCCATAAAATTTATAAGTTCAATTATATAAATGTCTAAAATACTCTCAACAAAATATGTTATTTATAAGGAGTATTTATAAAGATAATATAAATGTCAGATTTTTTTCCTAAATCAAACCTGTTCTTTTCCCTTTCTCTTTGACACTATACAGAACCCCTGATTCTCTTTTCTTCAGATCATTTATTTGTAATTTTACCTCCATAAAAATTAATGAATTTTAAAGATCTATTCTATTTCCTATGAAAAGTTAACAATAATAAAAGCAAAGAAAAATCCAACTAAATAAGTAACTAGAGAGACAAAAAGCATAATTAAATTTATAAATCTTAATTTAGAACAAATTTTGGCCTGAACTGGGTCTGATGGGCACGGGGCATTTCTTCCTTGCCAAAATAAATAAAAAGAAATAATCAACAAAACACCTGCGAAAATAAAGGTCTGTATCTTGTATTTTGATATAAATATTATCCATGGAAATGCAGAAACAAAACTAACTAAAGATGCTCCCATTCCAAGTGATATTAATAGTGCTGGTAAAGCACAACAAATCAAAGTACTAAAACTTGTAAATAAACTTAATGATGGAGAAAATAATTGTCTTACTATATTATTTATCACGATTAATCTCTGTAACATCATAACCTGAATCATTAATTACCTGTCTGATTATATTATCATTTAAATTTTTTCCTTTTTTCAAATTAATAGTAATTATCATATCTTCTAAATTTACGTTGATGCTTTTCACTGATTCTTTTTTGCTAAAAAGTTTTTCAATTGAACGTGCACAAAAGTCACATACAAGTCCATTAACAGAAATATTTAACACCTCATTTTCTATTCTATTTTGTGATTTAATTTTTTTATGAGTTGTTAATATTAAAAAAATTAAACATATTGTAAATAAACGGAATTTCATTTTTGTTCTCCTTAGAATCTTTTTATAAAATTAAACATAAAATTTTTATTATTACTTAGTCCAGTTTCCACAAGATAATCACCTTTAAAAAATCTTAACATTGGTGTGTAAATTATCTTATGTTTAGACTTAGACATATTTTCTATTTGAAACATAAACCATGTATGTAAATCTCCGTATTTTCCTATATATGGAGCAAATCCAATGCGAGCTTTTTGTAAGAAAAAATTATCAATTGTAGGACTATAATTTAATCTGTTCTCGTAACTGACATAATATTGTCTATCCTCCCAATCTAATGAGATTCCAGAAAACAAACTTGGTCTAATTTTACTTTCAAGATTTTTATAATCACTTAAAGCTAAACCTGATGCATTTTTTAGATAAAAATTCATCTGTGATTTAGATGTATTTAATCGTTTAATCAAATAATTAAATTGTATGCCATGAAATTGCCATTCTTTTTGTCGCCAATATTCTCCTCTATAGCCAAGAGAATAACTTGCAGAAGGACTATAATGTGCATGGACACTATGCCTATTTAAATCATTCATTTGCATTAATGTCCATCCACCTGGATAAGAAATTGGTCTTGCTTGTCCGGTATTTTTTAAAAAAACATTAACTAGAATGAATAAAGTTAAAAGTAACTTATGCATTATCTACTCCTAATAAATTATTATTCAAGAAAACATATTGTTCTCTATACTTTGGTTTACGTTTACAAAGAATAATTCTTAGGGGGAGGATCTTTTGCTTTATTGTTTATTGAATAATAACTTATGAAAAAATCATCAAAATCATTTTTAAAAAAACTAATTCTTAAATTATCAGAAGATATATTTGATGAAACTTGAGTTAGATAGCAGTCACATTCGAGGCAAAGTTGTTTTTTCATTTTATCTTTGAGATCAGTGTGACAAGAGGGCTTATCATTATGAAAATTTTTACCAATTAGTTTTTCAAAACTATGCTTTTCTTTGCAAAATGAAATTGATTTGCTCAATACAGAAGTATAAAAAAAACTAGTTATTGATATAGCTATTATGAAAAATCTACATAATTTCATATTTTATATTTAATTTATTTAAATAGCATTTTCAAGTAAAAGTAGTCTTGAACGTCCTTTCCTCTCCCTCTGCTAATATCTTAGAAACCTCAGAATCAAATCTTTAGAGCCTTCATTTTGTAATATTAACCATTCCGCAAGAGAGTGTATGCATTGATATTTAAATATTTTCTATTTGAAATTAATAAAGTCGATAATAGCACCAATAAGAATAGACCTGAAATAATCAAAGGAACAGCAAAAGAAAAGTACCAATTAATACCAAGAAAATTAGTTATAAAAATATAGGAAAACATAATAGAAAATATTAATGAGAAAAAGATTATAGGTATAAATAATATTAATGACTCAAAAATTATTAACTTAATAATATTTAATTTTTCAAAACCTAAGATTCTTAAAACTAAATTTTGATAAACCTTAAGTTTTCCTATTACGCTTACTGCATTTGTTAATACAATAAGTCCAATTAAAATAACAATACTTGATATTAAAATGCTCACAGTAAATATCTTATTTAAAAAGTATTTAGTTTTATTAATAGACTCAGTTAAATTTATATAAGTAATATTTGGTAATGTTCTTAACAAATCACTCAGACTAATTACATCTTCGTTCTTAAATTTTACAGTAGAAATAAATTCATGAGGTAAATTTGAGGCAAATTTGGGATTAAACAAAATTGCAAAATTAATGTTTAAATCTCTGTAATTAACTTTTCTAAAATTTGAAATAATACCAGTAACTGAATTTCCATAAATATTAAAGGTTATAGAATCACCAATTTTTAATTTCAGATCATTAGCAACTTTCGAGTCCAAAGAAAGTTTTAGGCTATTTTTGTAATCTGAATTCCACCATTTACCTTTCACAACTGGATTATTAGTTGGGGGATTATTTAACCAAGATACCCTTCTTTCTCCATTAATAAACCAAAAGCTTGGATTGTTCTCATCTATAATTTCTTTTGGCTTTCTATTATTGATGGTTACTATTCTGGCTGCTATCATCGGAACAATCACTTCTTCAGCTTCATTATCAATCTCATAAATTTTCTCTGAGAATGTATTCAGTTCATTTTTTTGAAGCCCTAAAAAAAAGTAATTTGGAGCATTTTTAGGTATAGAATTATTAAGTTCATAATTGATATTAGAAGATGAAATTCCTAAAAAAAATAATATTGTTATTCCTAGTCCCATAGTCATTATCACTATAGAATTCAGGCTGCTAAAGACATTCAAATTTTTTATTCCCATTTTAATAGAAATATTATTAATATTTTTGATTTTATTTAAAATTAAAAGATAAAGTTTTGATAAAAAAAAATAAAAAAAACTAACAGTTATAAAAAAGAAAAAAAATAAAGCTGTTTGTTGAGGTCTAACATTTAAAATACAAAATGAAGAAATAAAGATTAATAAAAATATACTAATTTCTAAAACTAATTTTCTACTGTATTTTAAATTTAAATGCGTATTACTGTTTCTGAATAATTCTGAAACTTTTATCTGATCAACGCTATTGAAAATTGGTTTTGCAAATATAAAAAAAAGCATAATACTAAAAAATTCAATTATAAAATATTCATAGATTTTAAATTTAACCTTTAATTCTATATTCAGAAACTTTACAAGACTCGAATCAAAAAGTGAAATTATCGTCAAACCCGATATATATGCTAAAAAAGAGCAAATAGTCAGAATAAAAAGTATTTGTGAATAATATAATATTTTAATATTTTGTGAACTCAATCCTATTGATTTGTAAATTGCAATCTTTAATTTATTGCTACTTAAAAAAGAAAACAATGAGTTTTTTAGACCAATGCCTGATATCAGAATAGCTGAAGCTGATATAATAGAAAGAAAATAGATAAAATTTTCTATTATTTTTTTTAAATTCTGACTTACATCATCAGGATATTTAATCGAAAAATTTTCATTTCTAATGATATTATTTTTTGTATCTAAATCATTTTCCTTTTTTTTCATTTTATATTTATAATTTATAAAATTTCCAAGATTGTTTATTTTTAAATCTTTAAAACTTTTTCCGTTTATTAAAGCTTGATCTCCAAAAAGAAAAAAACCTCCGATATCTGGCAAACTCTCTATTATACCAATAACTTCAAATGAAATATTTTTTATTTTAATTTCATCACCAAGTTTTAAATCAAGATTATTTTTAATGGTTTTATCGATCAAAATAGTATTTTGTTTATTTTTAAGTATTTTTAATGAATCTGCAGGTTCAACTTTTACCTCTCCAATTAGTGGATAGAAATTATCAATTACTTTAATTCTTGTTGTTTTATTTTCTTCGTTAGAAGTTCTTATAATAGAAGTAAATTCAATAACCTCAGTCATAAAAAAATCATTCTTTAGTTTTTTTAAGAAATCAAAATCCAAAGGTTTATTTTTTGTAGATAACTCTAAATCACCACCAAGTAATAATCTTGAATTATTTTTTATTTCATTTTCAATGCTACTCTTTAAGATTAATATCGAAGAAAAAATTAACAAGCTTACAAAGATTGTGAAAAAAACTTTTGTTATCGCTGATTTGTTTTTATTTAATTCTCTTATAAAGAATTGAAGATATTTTGAGAACGTCATTTTAAAACTTTATATAACCATCTAATAATTTGATTATCCTATCACATTTTTTAGCTAGTTTTATATTGTGAGTTACCAAAATTAAACTAATTTTCTTTTTTTTGGAATAATCTATAAGTAAATTTGAAACTAATTCTGTATTTTTTTCATCCAAATTACCAGTGGGTTCATCAGCTAAAATAATTTCTGGACCGAATGAAATTGCTCTTGCAATCGCTACTCTTTGTTGCTCACCTCCAGATAATTCGGAGGGTAAATTATTTTGTCGATGAGCCAGGCCAATTTCTTTAAGAATTGATATTGCTTTTTTCTTTTCATTTTTTATTTTATTAATTTGCATAGGAAACATTACATTTTCTAGGGCTGTATAATTTGGAATCAGATAAAATTGCTGAAATATTAGTCCAATTTTTTTTTTTCTTATTTCAGTTTTTTTTTTTTCACTCAATTTAGAGAAATCTTCATCATTAAAGATTATTGACCCTGTTGAAGGGTTTTCTAAACAAGACATAAGCATCAAAAGACTTGTTTTTCCTGAACCACTTTCTCCAATAATAGCTACTCTTTCATTTTTTTTTATTTCAAAATTTATATTTTTTAAAACTTTGATATCATTTCCATTTAATTGATAGTTTAGGTTAATGTTATCTAATTTATATAAATTTTTCATTTTAAGATTTCTTTTTCTCTTGATTATTGGTGTAAACTTTATACCAACTAAAGTTTATTGTAATCAAAAAATTGTATTGTTTGGTGATAGTTTGATGTCGGGATATGGTCTAGATGAAGAGTTTCATTTATCAACAGTTTTAGAAAAAAGTCTCATAGATAAAGGGTTCGATGTTAATATTATAAATGCCAGTGTGTCTGGAGACACTACATACGGAGGACTTAACAGAGTTAATTGGTTGCTTAAAAATAATGATATAGATATTATAATTTTATGTCTTGGAGCTAACGATATGTTAAGAGGAATTAGCCCAAACATTATAAAAAAAAATCTAAATAAAATTCTAAAAATTTTAGAAAAAGAAAATATAAAAATACTTCTTGCTGGAATGTTGTCTCAAGAAACATTAGGAAAAGAATATAAAAATAATTTTGATAAAATATACCCAGAACTTGCAAAAAGATTTAAGATTTCTTTTTTACCATTTTTACTAGAAGGTGTGGCTCTTAAACCAGAATATAATTTAAACGATGGTAAACATCCTAATTCCAATGGAATTAAACTGATCAGTAAAAACCTGGAAAGAAAATTAATTAATTTACTAATTAATTAATCAAAAAAAAATTTTATATGTTGATACTAAAATTAACAAAGTATGAGAGTAAATTAAACTTGTACTTATATTAACTTATAAAGTGTAGAATGGATTTAAAATCTTAAAGCAAAATGTTACTCTTGAAGTTAGATTTAATTAAATGTCTAATGCAACAGGTCTTTAACAGGTTAACTTTTATCAGGTTTAACTTTTCAAATAGTTGGCCTTAAACTTAGCCTAATAACTGCATCAATTATGATAGCCTTATGCTTTTTCTTTGCCCATTTAATAAAAGAAAATAATGAAAACCTTTAGATGTTAAATTATATTGATTATTAAATAAACGATAAAATTTACTTTTATGATATGAAAAAAAAAAGAATCGAAGCTAAGTTTGATAAAAAAATTAAGAATACACCATTAAGGTTTATCAATAGGGAATTATCGTGGTTAAATTTCAATGAAAGGGTTTTAAGTGAATCTCAAAACCAGAAGAACCCATTATTGGAAAGACTTAGGTTTTTATCAATCTCAGGAAATAATTTAGATGAATTTCACATGGTAAGAGTTGCCGGCTTATGGCGACAGATTAAACAAAAAGTATTTAATAGGACAGCTGATGGACTAACTACAAGGCAACAATTTAATGAAGTTAGTAAGTCCTTAAAAGTTCTTCTAAAAAAGCAACAGTCATCATGGAAAGTTTTAAAGAAGAAACTAGAATCTGTAAAAGTAAAGCTTTTAGAAACAACAAGTGAATTGAAAAAAGAAGAAAAAGAAATTCAAGAAATATTTAAAAAAAAAATTTTTCCATCCCTAACTCTATTAGCTATTGACCCTGCTCATCCTTTTCCTTTTTTACCAAATCGAAGTATTACAATGGTATGTTCTTTAAAAAATCAAAGAGGTAAAGTATCCTACTCATTAGTAATTTTTCCTCCTAAACTTCAAAGATTCTTTAAATTGTCTAGCAAAAATTGTTGGGTTAAATCAGAAGATATTATTAAAAAAAATTTCGATCTTATGTTTGGTGATTTCGAACTACAAGCCTTCACATTAATTAGAATTATTCGAGATAGTGATATTGAATTTGAGGAAGAGGCTGAGGATCTAATTTTATCATTTGAAACTGCTTTAAAAAAAAGGAGAAGAGGAACAGTTGTAGGGTTATATATTCAAGGGAGAGTAGAGAAAAAACTACTTTCATTTATAAAAAAATCACTAAATGTTGATGAAGAGAGAATTTTCAGAATTTTATCACTCATTGATATTAACGCATTAAACGAAATTGTTGAACAAGGGGAACAAAAATTAAAATTTAAAAAATTTAAACCTAGATTTCCTAAAAGAATAGATGATTTTAATGGTGATTGTTTTTCAGCAATAAGAAATAAAGACCTTGTAATTCATCATCCTTTTGAAACATTTGATGTAGTTGTAAAGTTTCTAGAACAGGCCGCTTTTGACGAAAATGTACTTTCGATCAAACAAACACTTTATAGAACAAGCGATAATTCACCGATTGTAAAAGCACTTATTAATGCTTCAAATCTTGGGAAATCTGTTACTGCTGTAGTAGAATTAAAGGCAAGATTTGATGAAGAGAAAAATATAAAATGGTCTAAAGATCTTGAAAAAGCTGGAGTAAATATTGTTTATGGATTTGTAAGGTGGAAAACACATGCAAAAATTTCACTAATTACTAGAAAAGAACAAAATAAAGTGCATTCATATGTGCATTTTGGAACAGGAAATTATCATCCCATAACTGCAAAAGTTTACTCAGATCTATCAATTTTTTCCTGTGATACTAAACTTGTTGAAGATGCATTAAGTTTATTTAATTTTATTACAGGATATACTAAACCAAAAAATATGCATTTATTATCATACTCTCCAATTTTACTTAGACAAAAGTTAGTTTCTCTGATTGATACTGAAATTGCCAATAAAAAAAAAGGCCTCCCTGCTGAAATTTGGATCAAAGTAAACTCATTAATTGATAGTGAGATAATTGATAGATTATATAATGCTTCTCAAAATGGTGTGAAAATTAAGCTGATTGTCAGGGGAATATGCGGCCTAAGACCCGGTATAAAAGGATTTTCTGAAAATATAAAAGTAAAAAGTGTTATTGGTAGGTTCCTAGAGCATAGTAGAATTTTTTGTTTTTCTAATGGTAATGATATGCCATCATCAAAAAACAGTGTTTTTATTTCATCAGCAGATCTTATGACAAGAAATATTGACAGGAGAGTTGAAGCTTTTATTCCCGTGATTAATGAAACAGTTCATGAACAAATTTTAAAGCAAATTATGATTACTTACTTAAAAGATAATGTAAACAGTTGGACCTTAAACCCCAATGGAACCTATAAAAAAAAAGTTTCTAAGTCTAAACCTTTTTCTGCATTTCAATATTTTATAAAAAACCCCTCTTTGTCTGGGAGAGGATCAAAAGTAATGAAAAAAAACATTGATACAAGATATTGATACCATTTTAGAAAGTCATTGTAATAAGAGGTTTTAGACATAAGACAACGGATTCAAAATCCGTTGAACTTCGGTTCATGTCCGTTCGAGTCGGACTAGGGGTACCATTCTTAAGAAATTTTCAAATTCATTCAACTTATTTTGAATGTAATATTGATGAAAATCAGTGACTTTGTGATAAATCCATTTGGTACAAACTAAATCTTCCGACGAGATTTAAATTGTTCGTGAAGTTTTTTTAGTTCATCAGTTTTTTT
>NZFI01000042.1:0-9451 GCA_002690595.1 Rickettsiales bacterium | reverse complement strand
TTTTGAAAAGCTTATTTCACTTCCTATGCAAAGATTCAATAAAGAATCTATTTCTTTCGCAAGGTTTACAGGTCAAATATCTCAAATAAAAATACTTTTAACACAAAAAGTTTATTCAACTGCACTGGATTCAATAGCACTTGTTGTATTTGTTCCAATACTTTTTTTTTATAGTCCAATTTTATTTACTGTAGTTTTACTATTCAGTTTAACTGGAGCATTAGCTTCAATGTATTTTAGTAAAAAACAAAGAGATGCCATAGGTCCAATGGGAAAAGCTGCTAAAATAAGAGATCAATTTGTTTCAACCACAGTTAATGGTATTGAAAATGTCAAAGGATTAGCCTTAGAACCTGGATTAAAGGATGCTTGGAGAGATATAGAAGCTAATTATATTATTGAAGCTGAAAAGGTTCAAAAAAAAACCGGTGTTCTTCATAATGTAACTTCTACTATTAATCAATTAATGACAGCAATGGTAATTTTTGTTGGAGTTCATCTTGTTTTTGGTGGGGGGCTATCAGCAGGTATTTTAGTTGGTTTTAATATGTTAGCTTCAAGAGTTTCTTCACCAATCATAGCTTTAGTTACTTTAAAAACTGAAATTTCTAAATTACTTCAATCAATTCAAGTCGTTTCAGGTATTATTGATGCTAATTCTGAAACAAGTGTAAAAGGACAAAAACCTCAACTAATGGGTCAAGTATCCTTTAAAAACGTAGCTTTTGGTTATGATGATCAAACAAAAATAATAATGAATGTAGATTGTGAGATTAACCCGAGACAAATTGTAGGTATAACAGGAAAAAGTGGTTGCGGAAAAAGTACCTTAGCCAAGCTTATTCAAGGTCTATATAGACCGCAATCCGGTATCGTAGCTTTAGATAACGTTGATTTAAGACTCTTAGATCTTAGTCACATAAGATCTCAAGTCTCACTTGTTGGTTCGGATAGCTATTTTTTTCCAGGTACTATTAGAGAAAACATCTCAAAACCAATGCCAAATTCATCTATGGATAGAATAATATGGTCAACAAAAAAAGTTTTTGCTCATGATGAAATTGAAAAATTTCCTGATGGATATGAAACCTTTTTAGAAGAAAATGCTTCAAATGTTTCAACAGGTATGCGTCAAAAACTTGCAATTGCTAGAGCTCTAATAAGAAATCCAAGAATTTTAATTCTTGATGATGCCATTAGTGGTTTTGATGTTGATAGTGAAATTAAATTGTATGATGCACTACCAGATATCTCTGTTGGAAGAACATTAATTATAATTTCAAACCGACTCTGGCATCTTAGATTATGTAACAAAGTTTTAGTTCTCAATGACGGTAAAATTTCGCAAAATGGAACTTTCGAAGAGCTTCAGGGAAATGAGGGTTTCTTTAAAGATCAATATGAAAAACAAATGAATATGATTAGCTCAAATAATTCAAGAAAATTAAGATAGAAAATGACAAAACCAAATCAACCAGCAGTGAGAAATTTAGCATCAGGAGATGTTCTTTTTAGAGAAGGAGAAGTTGGTGATTTTGCTTATCAGATAGTAAAAGGAAAAATTGAAATTTGTAAATTTACAGGAGAAGAATATTTAACTTTGTCCTTATTAGAAAAAGGTGCTCTTTTTGGTGAAATGGCATTAATAGATAAACAACCAAGAAGTGCAATGGCAAGGGCTACTGAAGACACTATTGTCAAAGAAATTGATAAAGGAGCATTATTAACATACTTAAAGAATTCTCCACAAACTGCTTTCAACATGATGCAACAATTAGCCAGTTATGCAAGAAATGCTAATGAAAAATTAACTGTTGATGCATTTGAATCTTCAGATCAGGAAGAGGATGATGATGATCAAAAAAATACTGAATCAAAAAAATTAACAAAAGAAGAGATAGAAAAGCAAGAGAAACAACTTAAAATGAATGAACTACTTGATGAGTTCGATTCAGATATCGATCAAATCAGTTCTAAGAAAGTTCCAAAACCGGTCAGATATACAATTTATGCATTTGCATCTTTAATATTATTTCTTATTGCTTGGAGTACAATTTCAGAGATAGATACTACAATTACTGCAAAAGGTAAAATAACTACAATTGTTCCAAATATTGAAGTTCAATCAAATTATAAGTCAGTAGTTAAAGAAGTTTTGGTTAAAAAAGGACAACAAGTCAAAGAAGGTGAAGCGCTTGTTATTTTTGATGATATTTTACAAAAAGCTGATAAAAGAAAATTGAATTATCAACTAAATGTAATAGAAGCTAAACTAGATCGATTACAAAAACAATCGTTACTTAGAAATGATAATGATGTAGGTAATCCAATTGATAATAGACAAAATACTATTTTTAAGGACAAAAAGGAACAGTATTTAGCGAAGTCAGCTTCACTTAAAAAAAGTATTTCGTCTACACTTGATGATTTAAAATTTATTGAAGAACAACTAGATATTCAAAGAAAACTTGAAGCTTCAAAACAAAGTCTATTTGAACTTGATTTAGTCTCTGAATCTCAGGTCTTAGCAGAAAGAAATAAAACTTTATCATTAGAAAAAGAATATACAAAAACAAGCAACAAACTAAGCGAACTTAAATCAAGTAAAGAAGAATACATGAGTAAGTGGTTTGGTGGGATAAACGACGAAGTTGTTACGTTAGAAGATCAAAGAATGGCTCTTCAGGAAGATATAAAAAAACTAGAAAGACAACAAACTGATGTAATTGTTAGAGCGCCCTCCTCTGGTATGGTCTTAAATTTACATTCATTATACCCAGGTTCAGTTATTAATCCAGGCAATGCAGTTGTTACATTAGTACCAACCGGAGTTGAATTGTTAACTATATTTGATGTTGATCCTTCAGATATTGGAAAACTAATTCCAGATACTTCAGTAAAAATTCAATTGAGTGCTTTGCCGGCTACCAAACATGGAGAACTTAAAGGTAAAGTTACATATATTTCTGCTGACACTATCGACAAAGATGTAGATGGTAAAGATGGAAATTTTTACAGAGCAAGGGTGGAAATAACTGAAAATGAGTTAAGAGATACTCCTCCTGGTTTTAATTTAATGCCCGGAATGAAAGTTTCTGGAAAAATTAGAGTAGGTAAAAGAAGATTAATAACTTATTTTATTTATCCTTTAGTAAGAACTCTTGGTAATAGTTTTGAAGAACCATAAAATATAAAAAAATATGAAGTTAAAATTAAAATTTAGAACTATAGTAACAATTGCTGCTTTATCCTTTTCAATATTATTTGGTTTAGTAAGAATATCAGATCCAGAAATTGTTGAAGTTTTAAGACTTAAATATTTTGACACACTGCAAAAATTTACTCCGAGAGAAACCAAAGGCCATACCTATACTGTGATTGTTGACATAGATGAAAAGTCTTTAGAAGAAGTTGGACAATGGCCCTGGTCAAGAACAGTTTTAGCAGATTTATTTAAAAAAAGTGCTGAAGCAGGCATGCTAGTTCTTGGATTAGATATTTTATTTGCTGAACCCGACAGAACATCTCCAAACTTAATTGCTGAAGATATTAAATTAAAAAATCCTGTTCTATCTGAAAAGTTATCTCTTTTACCCACCAATGAAGAGGTTGCAGTAAAATATATGCTTAAAAAAAATGAAAAATTTAATCCATCAAATCCTAAATTAAAGATTGTTTTGGGTCATTCTGCCTTAAATAGTGAGGGAGACGCAAAAAGGAAAGATGTTCAAGAAACATCTGTTAAAGCTTCAATCGGAAAAAATCCAAAAGAATGGCTTAATCCTTATATAGGTCTTTTAGCAAATGTAGGTGAATTTGAAAAAAATGCTTTTGGTGCTGGAACCATCTCTCTAGCTCAAGAACCAGATGGAATTATTAGAAGAGTACCTTTGATTTCAAATATTGCTGAAAAAATTAGACCAACTCTAGCACTTGAAATGATAAGAGTGGCGTTTCAAGGTAACAGTATTGCAACTAAAACCGGAATCAATGGTATTGAAAGTGTTCTTATGCAAACTAAAGCGATTGGCAAAGCAGCTATACCAACAGATGCATCAGGAAGAGTTTGGATTCATTATGGGAGTCCAGATGAAGGAAAAGGAGATAATTCAAGATACTATGTTAGCGCAGTTGATATTATTAAAGGTAGAGTTGGAAAAGATAGATTACAAGGAAAATTAGGTATTATGGGGACCTCTGCAACTGGTTTAAAAGATATTAAGCCAACTTCTGTTGAGGAGAGAATGCCAGGAGTAGAAGTTCATGCAAATTTAATTGATACTCTCATTGACGCAATTCTTTACTACACAAGTAAAAAAAGATCTGATGATATTTATAATGCAGCAATCAAAAAAGGATTACCTCAAGAAAAAGCTATTTTAGAATCCCAAAAGGTAAAAATAACTGGTTCACCTTTTCTTCGTTCAGGAGTAAATATGCCTTTCTATGAAGCTCTTTTTGTAATTTTATTGGGATTTTTATTTACTTTATCAGCTCTGAAATTTGGTCCTATTTTAAATATCTCATTTTTAGGTTTAATTTTGGGAAGTGCTTTTTATTTAAGTATGAAATTGTATCTTGAAGATAAGATTCTCTTTGATCCAACCTTTGCTTCATTTTCAACTTTTATTATTTATTTTAGCACAACCTTTGCTAATTATTTAAGAGATGCAAATGAAAAAAAACAAATTAGAGGTGCATTTTCACAATACCTTTCCCCTGCTCTAGTTGAACAATTAGCAGCAGATCCAGATAAATTAGTGCTTGGTGGTGAAACAAAAAAAATGACTTTTCTTTTTTGTGATGTAAGAGGTTTTACAACAATTTCTGAATCATTTAAATCTGATCCACAGGGTCTAACAAAATTAATAAATAGATTCTTAACTCCATTAACAAATGAAATAATTAGTCATAATGGAACAATTGATAAGTATATGGGAGATTGTATTATGGCTTTTTGGAATGCCCCAATTAGTGTTAAAACTCACGAAATGCTGTCTTGTGATGCTACATTAAAAATGCATTCAGCATTACATAAATTGAACAAAGAAAGAGAAATGGAAGCCAAGGAAAATAATAAAAAGTTTTTAGAACTTAAAATTGGTATTGGAGTTAATACTGGTGATTGTGTAGTTGGAAATATGGGTTCAGATCAAAGATTTGATTATTCTGTTTTAGGTGATGCCGTAAATCTTGCATCAAGATTGGAAGGTCAGTCAAAAGGCTATGGTGTTAAAACTGTTTTAGGACCTGAAACATATGAGGCTGTAAATAGTGATTATGCAACATTACAATTGGATAATATTGCGGTCAAAGGAAAAAAAGAGGCAGTTTCAATCTATACTCTTTTAGGTAATAAAGAATTTAAAGAAAATAGTGCCTTTAAATTACTTGAAACTAAACATAAATTAATGCTTAAAAATTATTTTAATCAAGAATGGGATCAAGCTATGAGAATAATACTTGAATGTGAGGGATTAATGGATAAAATAATGTTTGAATACTACAGTATAATTAAAACTAGAATAAATGAATTCAAAAAGAATCCACCTCCTCAAGAATGGGATGGAGTATTTGTTGCTACAAGTAAATAATTTTTAAATTTAAGTTGTGGATAACTAATAGTTTTTCTGTTGATATTCCAAAAAAACTCATTAAGATAGCTTGTATTATGTTTACTATTTTGTGGATAACTTAGATTTTTTTTTAATCTTTAATTAAATAAAAATGAGTATGCTTAATAAAATAAGAGTACTACCAGATCAATATATATTTAACCAAGGTGAAACAGGAGAAGCAGCTTACTTAATTGCTTCTGGTTCTTTTATAGTTGAAATAGATCAAAAAAATATAGGAAAATTATCGGAAGGAGAAATTTTTGGAGAACTTTCCCTTATTCTAGGAGAACCAAGGAAAGCAAGTGTTAAAGCAGTCGTACCTTCTGAAATAGTCGAAATTAAACCAGCTGCTTTAAAAGAACTTTTATTATCCTCAAGCTTAGACTTGCATAAAATAATCAAACAAATATCTAAAGAACTCGCTAAACCTTCAAATCATGAACTTCCTATATCACTAGAAGAACTTAAATTATTACTTAAGGATCAACCTACAGTAATAAGTTCTCTTGCACTACAACTTCATCATAGATTATCTGGAATGATTTTTTAAATAAATAATTTTCATTTTTTCTTTCTTTGTTTGAATTAAGTATAAATTATGCTAAGTTTAAGGAATGAAATACTCTGATTACATTCATGAATCTGAGATTCAACACAAGACAATAAGTTATAATCATTTAACACCAAAGCCTATCAGAGGCGATTTAAATGCGCTAAAACCAAAAAAAATAAAAATAGGTCCTATTAAAGCATTAAATTTACTTGGACCATATACATACATAAGAATTCTTGAACAAATTAAAGCAGTTTTCCCTCTTGCTGCATACTTATTTTTATTTCAATTATTAATTTTGAGACAACCAATTGGGGAAGCATCCACAATATGTCTTGGTTTAATAGCTGTTATTGTTGGACTAGCAATATTTATGGAAGGACTAAAAGTTGGATTAATGCCTTTTGGTACCATAATCGGAGATCAATTACCTAAAAAAGCATCAATGAAAACAGTATTAGTTATTATTGCTATTTTAGGAGTAGGAGTAACATTTGCTGAGCCTGCAATTGGTGCTTTGCAAGCCTTCGGAAGCAGCGTTGATCCAAATAAAGCTCCTTATTTGTACGAATTACTTAATAATTGGACACAACCATTAGTTCTTATTGTAGGAGCTGGTGTAGGATTGGCAGCAGTGCTAGGTACATTAAGATTTGTAAAGGGATGGTCATTAAAACCAATGATTTATTTATCATTAACCCCAGCCATTTTTTTAACATATTATGTTTGGTTGAATCCGGATCTCAGAACAATATTAGGATTAGCTTGGGATTGTGGAGCAGTTACTACTGGTCCTGTTACTGTTCCACTTGTTTTGTCTCTTGGAATAGGTATAGCTGCATCTGCAGGTAAAGGTGATTCATCATTATCAGGTTTCGGTGTTGTAACTTTAGCATCAATTTTTCCAATAATTGCTGTTTTAAGTTTATCTATTTTTGTTTCTCTTCAAATAACACCCGAAGAAATAATTAATGCATATAATTTAAAAGCACAAAGTATGAGTGAATCTTCTGTTGAGTTAACAAAGTGGGATAAAACACCATTAGTTGAAATTGTTGCTGGAATTCAGTCAATTTTACCGCTTGTAATTTTTTTAATGATAGTTCTTTTTGGAATACTTAAATCTAAACTTCCCAATAATTTAGTTACAGGTTATGGTCTAGCCCTTTCAATTATTGGAATGTGTGTATTTAATGTAGGTTTAACTTATGGTCTAGGCGCAATTGGAGCTCAAGCAGGAACAACATTACCTGCAGCTTTCATGCAAATAGATATTAGTGAAGTTTCACCAATTTATTCTCAAACATTAGGTTTAACTATCGTTATATTGTTTGCTTGGATTCTAGGATTTGGTTCAACCCTAGCCGAACCAGCTTTAAACGCATTGGGTGCTACTGTTCAGGATTTAACCAATGGTGCATTTAAAAAGTCAATGCTTATGTATAGTGTTGCAGGTGGTGTTGCATTTGGTATTGCATTAGGAGTTGGAAAAATAGTTTTTGCCTTTGATTTAGCAACTGTTCTAATACCATTGTACATAGTTGCCGTTATACTAACCTATTTTTCAACTGAAGAGTTTGTTAATGTTGCCTGGGATAGTGCAGGTGTAACAACAGGTCCAGTAACTGTACCACTTGTGCTTGCAATGGGTCTTGGTTTAGGAAATGCAGTTTCAGCAACCGAGGGTTTTGGTATTTTATCAATGGCAAGTATTTGTCCAATATTAGCAGTGTTATGTATGGGAATATTTATTAGATTAAGACAAAAAATTAATTAATAGAATTTTAAGAGGGGAAGTGAAAAGTATAGATATAAATAATTTCAATAGAGAATATAATTTTCTTAAAACCTTATTAAATGATATAAAAATATTTAAAGATAAAGGATACTTTAATGGCTAGACAAATAACTTATTTAACTGACGTATTACTTATAACTTGTGTTGTACAAAATGGCTTAGCAGATAAAATAGTTAAAGCTGCTTCCGAGTCTGGGTCACAAGGTGCAACAATTAACTACGCAAGAGGGACTGGCGTAAGAGATAGAATGGGTTTGGTTGGAGTAACAATTGATGAACAAAAAGAAGTTATTAGGATTATTGTATCAAAAGAACAATCTAATAGAATTTTTGAGGCAATGTTTCTAGCTGGAGAATTAGATACTCCTGGAAAAGGTATAATGTGGATGAGTAAATTAGATAGAGTAGCGACTCATATACCCGCTGACGTTCTAAAAAGAGTTGGAGGAAAATAATGTTTGTTGAAATTGGTGGATTAATAAAAAAAGGATTAGGACACAATATAATAGTAAAGTTTTCTAAATTAAAATCTGTTAAAACTGTTGGAATTGCAAATGGAAGAACAAGTGATCTTTTTGATGTTCAAGAATTTGGAGATTCAAGTGAATCTGAGATACTAACAATGATTGTTGATGAAAAAGATAGTTCTAGAATATTTGATGACTTATATAAATTCTTAGATCTAAAAAATAAAAAACAAGGAGTAATCTATCAGTTAGCTCCTTTAGTTAAAGGAACATTTTAATTTTTATCTTTCTGATAATGAAAAATTTATTTTAGATTTAAAAGGAGATATAAAGTAATCAATAAAACTTCTTTTGCCAGTTATAATTCCCACTATTACTGGTACACCAGAGTATAGCTGAAAAGTTTCATTTCCTCTGCTAAAAAAAGATGAATCTTTAGTTTCAACTTTTACTAAATAAAAGCTCTCTCCTTCTTCCGAAGAAATTCTATCCGCTCCTACAAACATGACTTTACCATTGATTGGTTTATACCTTGATCCCTCAGGAGAATTTAACCTTATTTTAGCTTTTAAACCTTCTTTTACATAACCAATTTCAGATAATGGTAGATTTGCTTCTATTATTAATTTTTCATTTTCAGGCACAATTTCTGCAACAGTGACGCCTGGTGCAATAATTGCACCTTTTGAATTTACTGAAATTAATTTAACAATACCTGAAACTGGACTCTTTAAAATAGTTCTATTCAAACTATCTGAATATTTTTTTATTCTTTTTAAAAGTTCTGATTTTTCTTTATTTAAAATAGAGAATTCATTATTTAATTTTTCATTAAAGCTAATTATGACATTATCTAATTTATTTTTTTGTTCATCTATTTCTCCTTCTATATTTGAAAGTTCTCTTAGAAGCTCAAGGTGCTTAAATCGATTGGTTGCTTCAACTTCTAAAAGTTTTTCACTAATTGATATTTGTTCTTTTATTAGTTTATTTTTTTTTTCTAAATTCTTTATAT
>NZFI01000041.1:0-8056 GCA_002690595.1 Rickettsiales bacterium | reverse complement strand
TTATAGATAAAAGTAAATTAATAGCAAGAGATGATCTCAAGCATGACATTTCACTGCTTATTGGATTACTAACCTTTATTAGTTTTTTACTTTTATTGAACAGTTTTTCATACTTTTCATCAACAAATGACCAAGTTACTAACTCTGTAAGTCCATAACTTACAAGACTTCTTCGAATAATTTTCTTTTGTTTTTGACTATGGTTAGTTACATTCCTTTTTAAAATATTTTCAAATGTTATCGATTGATTTGGAATATTCTCATAACCATAAATTCTTGCAATCTCTTCTATTAGATCTTCTTTTAAAAGAAGGTCAGTTCTCCATGATGGTGGAGAAATAATAAATTCATCATTTACTTTTTTCACTTCACAACCTAAAAGTTTAAATTTATTTTCAATAAAATCTGATTCAAATTTAATTCCTATCAAACTATTAATTTCAGAAATATTTAATTTTATAATTTTTTTACTTTCCTTATATTCTCCATCAAATACAGTTGAATGAATTTCTCCTCCACAATTTTTAATTATTAAGTCTGTGGCCACATTTAAACCATCAAGAGTTGAAGCAGGGTCAATTCCTCTTTCAAATCTATATCTAGCATCACTTTCTATTAAAAGTTTTCTTCCTGTATATGCAATTTTCTCAGGTGAAAAATATGCTGACTCTATTAAAACATTTTTAGTATCTAAATCACATGCAGTCCTTTCTCCTCCCATTACTCCAGCTAAGCTAATAATTCCTATATCATCACAAATTACAATCATTTCAGAACTTAATTCGTAATCTATACCATCAAGACCTGTAAACTTTTCGCCACTTTTTGAATGTCTAATAACTATCTTTCCTTGGATTTTATCATAATCAAAAACATGAAGTGGTCTACACCTATCAAATGATAAAAAGTTTGTAATATCTACTAAAGAGGAAATAATTTTTATATCACAAACCTCAAATCTTTTTTGTAGATCTTTTGAAGACATTCTATTCTTTACATTTTCAACTAATCTCAGATAAAATTGTGGACAATCTTTTAACTTTAGTTCGTTAGATAAAAAAATTTTCTTATTTAATTTTTTTTCAAAATTAATTTTAGGTGAAGCTTTCATTTTTCCAAGACCCAATGCATAAAGGTCTCTGGCTACTCCCATAACACCAGCACAATCCGGTCTATTGGGGGTTATAGCTATTTCTATGGAAACTCTTTCTTCATCTAAACAAATAGAAAAACTTTTACCAATTAATTTCTCATTTTCTAACTCAATTATTCCTTGTGAATTTTTTCCGATTCCTAGTTCATTTTCAGAACATAGCATCCCGTGAGACTGAACATCTCGTATAATACTTTTTTTTATTTTAATACTTTCTGAACCATCTATTGAAGGCAATTCAGTTCCTACTGGGGCTAAAACAGTTAAAAGGTTTTCTCTAACATTTGCTGCCCCACAAACTATTTTTAAGTTTTCTTTGCCATCAAAAACATCACAGACTTTTAATTTATCTGCATTTGGATGTTTTTGAATTTTTTTTACAATGCATACTTTAAAATCTTTTAATTTTTGGTAGGGATTATTTATTGACTCAACTTCCAGACCAAGATTTGTTAAACTAGATTCTAATTTATCTAAAGAGCAATTAAAGTCTAAATATTCTCGTAACCACTTAAGTGTAAACTTCATTTTAATCCCAATTTAAGTCTGGGATATCAAAACATGAAAATCCATAATGGTTAAGCCATCTAATATCATTTTCAAAAAAATCTCTTAGGTCTGGCATTCCATATTTTAACATTGCTAATCTCTCGATACCTATTCCAAAAGCAAAACCTTTTGCACCATAATTTGAAAATTTACTCAATTTAAATACATTTGGGTGAACCATTCCACAACCTAAAATTTCCATCCATTCATTTCCTTCACCTAAAATTATTTTTCCTTTTTCTCTTTTACAGTTAATATCAACCTCAGCTGAAGGTTCTGTAAATGGAAAAAAAGACGGTCTAAAACGTAGTTTTAAATTTTCATTATTAAAAAAGGTTTTACAGAACTCCGATATAAACCATTTCAAATTTGCAAAGTTAATTCCTTTATCAACCACTAAACCCTCTACCTGATGGAACATTGGTGTATGCGTTATATCGGAATCACATCTGTAGGTTCTTCCAGGTGCAAAAATTTTAATTGGTAATTTCTTATTAACCAAAGATCTTATTTGAACTGGAGATGTATGCGTTCTTAACACAAACTTTTCAGATTCATTGTTTTCTATATAAAATGTATCATGCATTTGTCTAGCAGGATGGTTTAATGGAATATTTAAAGCTGTAAAATTGTGAAAATCATCTTCTATATCTGGTCCTTCAACAAACTCTAAGCCCATTGAACCTAAAATAGAAATAATTTCCTCAATAGTTTGTGTTATTGGATGAATGCTAGAAACTTTTGAATCTTCAGTTCTTCCTGGCATTGTAGGATCAACAAAATCGTTTTCAATTTCTTTTTGTAAATTTTTATCTTCAAAAAAAGCTTTTTTTATTTGGAAAACTTCATTAAAGTTATTTTTAAACAAATTCAATTTTTTACCAAGCTCTCGTCTACTCTCAGAATCAAGACTTGAAATCTTTTTCATTTCATGATTGGTAATTCCATTTTTACCAAAATACTTAACTCTTATAGATTCAAGTTCACTTAAATTTTTTGAATCCTCAATCTCAGAGATTGCTAACTCAGCTACTTCATCAAGTTTAGACATGGATTTTCTATCCAAATTTTATTTAATATTTTGAATTTGACTGACAATTTTTTCAAAAGATTTTGGCTCTTGAGCTGCTAAATCAGCAAGAACTTTTCTATTCAAATTAAGTTTTATTTTTTTTAACCCATTAACAAAAGTTGAATATTTAAGACCATGTAGTCTACATCCAGCATTTATTCTTTGGATCCAAAGACTTCTAAAAACTCTTTTATTAACTTTTCTGTCTCTGTAAGAATATTGTCCAGCCTTCTCAACAGCTTGGTTTGCTATTCTAAATGTATTTTTTCTTCGACCATAATACCCTTTAGCTTGTTTAAGTATTTTTTTATGTCTTGCTCTTGTTGTAACGCCACTTTTTACTCTTGACATATTTTCTCTCTATTAAATTTTAGGGTTAAGGTATTTTTTTACAATTCTACTATCTTGTTTTGACATTATAAGTGGTCCTTTTGAAAATCTTTTCATTTTTTTTGGCTTATTTGACAAATTATGTCTTTTACCACTCGCATACATAACAACTTTACCAGTCGATGTTACTCTGAATCTTTTTTTAGTACCACTTTTTGTTTTCATTTTTGGCATAAGCATATGTATTTCTAAATCAAAAAATTATGAATTTCTTTATAAAGTATTTTCCCTCCAAAGCAAGAATTTTTGATATTAATTTATCTAGGTGCTATAACCATAGTCATTTGTCTTCCCTCTAACTTTGGCATTTGTTCTACTTTAGCAACTGGTTCAATAGCTATTTCAAGTTTTTTCAGAACATCCATCCCCCTCTGATGATATGCCATTTCTCTTCCTCTGAACCTTAAGGTAATTTTTACTTTATCTCCATCACTTAAAAATCTGTGAATAGACTTAAGCTTAACATCATAATCATGATCTTCAATTCCTGGTCTTAACTTTACTTCTTTGACTTCAAATGTTTTTTGTTTCTTTTTTGCTTCAGCCTGTTTTTTTTGGATCTGATACTTATATTTTCCATAGTCAATTATCTTACAAACTGGTGGTTTTGCATTTGGTGAAACTTCTACTAGATCCAAGCCTAGCTCAAAAGCTTTACTGATTGCATCTGTAGTTTTTAAAACACCCAACATATTACCCTTTTCAGAAATAACTCTCACTTCGTCAGATGCAATAGATTCATTGACCGCAGGACCACGTTCAATAGTTCGGTTAGATTTATTCATATTTTAGTGGTTTAAACATGTATTTCATATTCTATCATAGTATTTTCATATAATCTAATTTTGCAAAAAATAAAGTTAATACTACAAACTACATAATTTTTTAATCTTTAATACAAATTTATCTAGCTCTAATATTTCTTGACTATTTGTTTCTTGCGTTCTCAAAGAAACGGTACCACTATTTATTTCATTATTTCCTACAACGACCATAAAAGGAATTTTTTTATGATTGTGTTCTCTAATTTTATAATTTATTTTCTCATTTCTATCATCCATAAAACTTCTAATATTACTTTTTTTCAATTTTTCTTGAACTTTTCTTGCATAGGAAAGGCAATCATCATTTATATTTATAATTACTACCTGCGAAGGAGTTAACCAATATGGTAATTTTCCTGCATAATTTTCTATTAATATTCCTATAAATCTCTCTAAAGAACCAAAAAATGCTCTATGAATCATCACTGGATGTCTTTTAGCTCCATCTTTATCAACATAGTTAGCACTTAACCTTGGTGGCAAATTAAGATCAACTTGTATAGTACCACACTGCCAATCTCTTCCAATTGCATCAACTAAAACAAACTCAATTTTTGGTCCATAAAATGCTCCTTCTCCCTCATTAATATCATATTCTAAATTCAAATTTTGAAGGGATTTTAATAAGGATTTCTCAAGAAAATCCCATGTTTTATCGTCACCTATTCTTTTAATAGGTCTATTAGAAAATTTAATCTTTACATTATCAAAACCAAAGTCTTTATAAATTTCAAGAGTTAACTTAATTACTTTTTCACACTCATTTTCCATCTGATCTTTTAGACAGTATATATGAGCATCATCTTGAGTAAACTCCCTTACTCGCATAAGACCATGAAGTGCACCTGAAGGTTCAAATCTAAAAACTTTTCCAAATTCTGCAACTCTTAAAGGTAAGTCTTTATAACTTCTCAAAGAGTTATTATATATTTGGATTCCACCTGGACAATTCATAGGTTTCATTGCAAAAATTCTTTCATCATTAGTTTTTGCAAGATACATATTATCTTGAAATTTATCCCAATGACCAGACTTTTCCCATAAAGATCTATCCATGACTGTTGGTGTGCTTATTTCAGTATAACCAGCTTCCTCTTGTTTTATTCTCATATAATCCACAAGCTTTTTAAAAATTAACCATCCTTTAGGATGCCAAAAAACAGAACCTGGAGCATCATCTTGAAAATGAAAAAGATCCATTTCTTTTCCAAGTTTTCTGTGATCTCTTTTTTCAGCTTCCTCTAACATTTTCAAATAAGTCTCTAATTCATTGTTATTATTCCATGCAGTTCCATAAATCCTTTGAAGCATTTCGTTATTAGAGTCTCCCTTCCAATAAGCCCCTGCTAATTTAGTCAATTTAAAAGCTCCAATAAATTTTAAATTTGGTAAATGAGGTCCATGACACAAATCTATAAATCCGGAATTACCTTGTTTATAAATTTGAAAATTATCATCTTGATTAGAATTTTTTATTATATCAACTTTGTATTTTTCTTTTTTATCTTCAAATAATGCAATTGATTCACTCTTAGAATATAATGATTTTTGTATCGACTCTCCTTTGGAAATAATTTTTCTCATTTCCTCTTCAATTTTTGGGAAATCATCTATCGATATTGGTTTTTCAAATAAAACATCATAATAAAATCCATTCTCTATTATTGGTCCTATTGCTAATTTTGCTTTCGGATATAAACTTTTAATCGACCTTGCAAGAACCTGAGCAGTGAGAGTATGCCTCATTATTTCAAGTCCATCATCAGAATTAATAGTTATAATTTTTATTGAACAATCTGAATTCAATTTGTCAGATAAATCTTTTTGAAAACCATCAATAGTTACTGCAATTGCTTTTTTGGCCAAAGATTTCGAAATACTTTCAGCAATTTCATATCCAGAGACACCTTTATTATAATTCCTAGTTTCGCCATCTGGAAAAGAAATCTTTATATCTTTTTTCATAAAACTAATTTTTAATTATTATATTATTAAAAAGGAAATAACTATCATATTTTAACTAAAAAGAATTTAAAAAAAATTTAACTTTTTTAAGAAACTCGATTTGGTTTCCCTTATAAGTCAATGTTTGAACGTCTTTACCTCTTGGTCCACACAATTTAGAATCAGTAAATTTTGTAAAAAAAACTAAAGTTTTAGTTCCACTCAAAGATCCAAGATGCATTGGTCCAGTATCATTTCCAATAATAACATTAGATTCTTTTAGTAAAAAAGCTAGTTCAAGAATTGAGGTGTTGCAACAAAGATTAATCAAATTTGGAAACTTTTTTTTAATATTTTTACAAACTATTAATTCGTCAATAGTTCCAATTAAAACGGGAATGATATTTTTTTCCTCTAAAACTTCAATTATATTCTCAAAAATCTTTATCGGAATTCGTTTATACTTTCTCTTTGCAGCACCTCCAGGGACAATAACTCCATAGGGCTTTGGTATTTTAAAATCATACTTGCCATTAAAAAGCCAAGAATAATTTTTATTTTTTGTCATGCTTATATTTGCAATTAAAAGTTGTTCTTTCTGTCTTTCAATCGTATGCATTTTATCTCTTAAAGGATTAGTATGCTCAAACGAAGAACCTTTTGCAATCCCTGACCACTCTACCCCATTTCCTCTAAAAATTGAAAAGTAGCTTGAACTTCTTCGCGAAGTTTGAAGGTCATAAACTTTATCAATTTTTTTATTTTTTAATTCTTTTTTTATTAAAACTTTGTCTAAAAAATAAAAATAAGATCTTTTTATCAGAATTATTTCTTTAAAGTAATTACTCTTAAGCGCAATTTCCTTATACGGTTCTTCTGTGATTAAAATGATATCATCTTTTTTGTGATGTTTTTTTATAGATTCAATTGCAGATAAGGAAAGAATAAAATCTCCAAGACCTCCAAATTTAATAATTAATATTTTTTTTTTCTTCAATAGTCTCATTATACAAAGTTAATGTTTTATCTAACATTTGATTTAAACTAAAGTTTTTTACTATTTTATCTCTTGCTCTTTTGCCTATTTGATCTTTTTCTTTTTGAGACTTATTCATTATATTTGCTATTGTATTAGCTAGAGCTAATGGATTATTTGGTTCAATTAACCAACCAGTTTTTTTATCTTCAATTATGTTTTTTGATCCACCATGATTTGAAGCAATAATAGGTTTAGATAAAGATGAAGCCTCAGCAGAAACTCTGCCAAAAGCTTCAGGAAGAATTGATGTTGAAATAATTATATCTGACAAAGAATATACTGCAGGCATGTCAAGCTTTGTTCCTACAAGAAGTACTTTTGAAACAAGATTTAATTTTTTAATTCTCTTATCAAGAAACTCTTTATATTTTTTTCTATTTTGCTCAGAACCAACAAAAACCATGGCATAATTAAGTTGTGGATATTTAGTAGTAAGAATTTCTGCTGCTTTTATTGCAACCTCATGTCCTTTCCAAGCGGTTAGTCTCCCAGGCAGTAAAATTATATGTTTTCCTTCATCAATACCCAGTTCTAGTAATGCCTTTTCTTTCCTATACTGAGTTACTGAATTTATGTGAAAATAATTAGTATCAATTCCTCTATTAATTTGTGTAATCTTACTTTTACATTCTGGAAAATTTGTCGTTATATGGTCACTAATAAAATCTGATATTGATATAATCTTGTCACTTTCAGTCATTACTTTATTATATTTTTTTTTAATTGGATTATTATTTCCACTATAAGTTCCATGATAAGTTGTAATTAGAGGAATACCCTTATTTTTAACTAAGTTATTTAAACAAAATGCAGGCCATCTACTTCTTATATGAACAATATCTGGATTAACTTTTTCTAATAATCTCTTGAAAAGTATTTTTAATCTAAAAAAATTGAAAACACCCTTATCTTTAACTGGCAGGTTATAATGTTTTACACCTTTATGTTTATATTTTTCAGCCATATCGCCGCCTGAAGAGACTATTACAGATCTAAATTCATTAGTTGCTGCCTCTTTGGCAATATCCAAAGTTCCTCTTTCAACACCACCCCCAGTAAGATCAAGGGAAGGTAGAATTTGCATT
>NZFI01000040.1:0-14177 GCA_002690595.1 Rickettsiales bacterium | reverse complement strand
TTGTATTATGCTATAATATTTATCATGCAAACTCTTCTTTTTAAAAATGGTATCATCAATTATCTCGTTTAAAATTTCGTTAAAATTTTTTTTCTCTTCAAACCTTTTTTTTTCATTAGTAAAATTTAAGCTATTTAAAATTTCATAATAGATTTTATTCCTTTATGTGATTAAAAACTGAAAATTTGATTAGTTCAACAGACTTTTTGGGAGCTAAATCTGTTGAACATAACCTCTATTTGACAAAATTTTTGGGAGTAAATATCTGTCAAACATATCTTCCAAAGCAAATTGAATGGTCTTAATAAGTTGCTTTGGCCTTAACCCATGCTGATATAGGAGCGCCACTCCTAGCACCACCTGGGTGTCTTGAAGAAATATATTCTAAATCAAGTGCATTTTTAACCCCAGCTGAAATGCCAAACATATCACTTAACTTATAAGCTAAATTTAAGTTTAAAAGAAAATGATCATCAGTTTTTCCGTGTCTTGCATCTGCAGTTCCTGAAGAGTTTTGTTCAGACTCTGTATTTAATGCTGAAGTAAACATTTCTGGAGTATAACTTCCTTCTAAGCCCAGAGTAAATTTATCAATTGTATAATCGGCACCCAAGGCGAAATCATATTCAGGAATATAAGGCATCATTGCACCTTTAGTACCACCAGCAAAAATCGACTCTGCATCTGTTGATTTGGTGTTCGAAGGTAAATATGCATCTGTATAAGTTCCATTGAAGAAGAATGAGATATCTCCTTTTGGCATTAAATCTCTGGGTGAATATACAGAGCTAAACTCAATGCCTTGAGTAACGACTTCACCAGCATTATCTGCACTATTACCTGAGTTAGAATTATCAATTACTAAGAGATTATCATAGTTCACATGAAAAGCTGTAAGCTGTGTAAATAGTGAATTGTTATTATATCTAAAGCCTAGTTCTTTCTGAACACTTTTCTCAGGTTGAAGTGGCGTTCCATCATCAACAGCTCCGGATGGACCAGTAAATGAAAAACCTTTATAAACGCCAGCAAACCAAGACCAATTATTATCATAGTCATAGATCACTCCTCCACCTGGTACAAAAGCATATGAACTTTCCCAGCCTCTTAAAGTATTTCGATTTCTATAAAATTGCTCAATTGCTTCAAACCTTGAACCAAACAAAATAGTCCAATCTTGGTTTATTTTCACTGTATCTTCAAACCAAGCTACAGCACCTCTAGTAATTTGATTTCTGTCAGCATTACTAGTGCTATTGAGACCTGTAAGTCCTCCACCAACTGCCTGAGTGAAATTTGCATTATACTGATCTCTGTTAATGCTATCACGATGGAATTTAACCCCAACTTTAAAATCATGGCTTAAATTCAACCACTTATTTCCATCTGTTCCTTTCCATGTATGATCAAATTTAACTCTTGATTGATTCATAACACCATAAGTATAATATTTTCTGTTGTTGGAAACATATTTAACAGTACCCGCAGTAGTTCCTTTTAATACTCCTAAATTAGATCCTTGATAAGCTTTAGAAGTTAATTTAGAAAGTGAATCTCCACCAGCCGAAGATAACTTAAACCAATCTCTTGTAAATTTGTTATAGTAAACAGTAGTTTGATTGCTAATTTTAGAATTAAAATCGACATGTAATCTTGCGTAATAAGCTTGTTGGTTAGAATTCATAACATCTCGTTGTGAACCTGAATAACGTTGATAAGGATCTGTATTAAAATCTGAAGTTGTTAGTCCCTGATAACCACCATTATAATCAAGATGAGTTGATCCACCTTTGAGTTCTATTACTATTGGCATTTTTGTTGGGAGCTGCCATAAGATTTTTGCTAAAGGTGACTGTTGCTCTAAACCATTTGCATCATCACTTCCATAACTAGATGAATCAACACCAGATGAGAAATCTTTAAAACCATCATTCTCTCTGTAATAAAATTCTCCTAGTAATCCAATAGATCCAAAGGCACCAGTAACACCATAGTTTCCAGTAAACTGTGAAGACTTATCATTAAAAGAACCATATGATGCCATTAAATTTGCTCTTTGTCCAAAATCTACTGGAGAAGTAATATAATTTATAGCACCACCAGTATTATTTGGTCCAAAACGAAATTGTGAAGCACCTTTTAAAACCTCAATTCCACTCATCATAGCAGCAATTGGAGAAAAATATGCGTCAGGAGCAGAATAAGGAGCAGGAGCAATATTGATCCCATCTTGTAATATTGCTGTTTTTGCACTTCTCAATGTATCAGTCCCTCTTAAACTGATATTTGGAAAAAGACCAAAACCTCCCTCTTCTCTTGTATAAACCCCTGGAGTTCTTCTTAAAATCTCATTAATGTTTTGAAAATTATAAGCAGAATATTCTTCTTTTGGAATGTAATCACCAGTTCCTGGTAACTCAAATTCCTGTTGCTCTGTTTCAAATATATTTACGTCAGGAACAACATAAACACTTTCTTGAGCCTTAACTGAATTGAAAAGTCCAGCTATTAAAAAACTATGGAGCATTAACCATGATACTCCGCGAGCATATTTAGGTGCTAACCTATTTAGCTTATTTTTTTTTTTAGAGAAGATTGGTGACATAGAATTATCCCTTTTTTATGCAATTAATAATCATTATTAATAAATTATGCAAGTAATTATTAATTTTATTAAAAAAAAATTTATAGTTAACAAAATATAGACAAAAGAAAAATTATGGATTAAGAAATATTACTAATTTTTTTTTAAATTAAACTTTTAAATTTTTTAAAAAATATCTGAGCATTAATTAGTATGAAAAAAAACAGCCTATATTTAAATAATCAACTATGTTTTGCACTTTATTCTGCAACTAACGCAATAGTCAGATATTATAATAAATATTTAAACCCTTTGGGCATTACCTACACACAATATTTAGTTCTCATAACACTTTGGAATGAAGACAGACAAACTATTCATCAAATTTCTAATAAACTAAAGTTAAGTCCTTCAACTATAAGTCCAGTAATTAAAAGATTAGTCTCTTTAAATTTTTTAGAAAAAAATAGAAATACCAATGATGAGCGTATTGTTTGTGTAAAGTTAACAAAACTGGGTTATGAACTTGAAAAAAAGGTCTCTAAAGTTCAAGAACTAGTTGTATGTAAAACAAAACTCTCTGAAATTGCTTTTCAAAAAATGAAGAATGAACTTAATATATTAACCGACTCTCTTGAAATTGAAGAAAAAGATGCTCCTATCAAGAAAATAATAGGATAAGATATATTAAATTGATTACTAATTGTTGAAATTACTCATAATCGAAAAATTTAAATATTATTAAACTATTACTAATGAATTTATTATTATGAAAATAGTTAGTCTTATTCCCAGTGCAACTGAAATAATAGTTTCATTAGGTTTATTAAATAATCTAGCTGGAGTTTCTCATGAATGTGATTATCCAAAAAAAGTTAAGGCGCTTCCTAAATTGACTAAAAGTAATATTAAAACCAAACAAACATCTTTGAATATTGATAAAGATATTAAAAAAATTATTAAACTTGGTTTATCGGTGTATGAAGTAAAAGTGGACTTATTAAAAAGAGTAAATCCAGATATCATTATTACTCAATCTCAATGTTCTGTTTGTGCAGTTTCCTTTGATGATGTAAAAAAAAGCCTAAATAATTGGCTAGGTAAAAAACCTAAATTAATAGATCTAAAACCAAATAATTTCCGTGATATTATCAAAGACATAAAACATATTGGCCTTCAATTGAATGTAAAAAATAACTCCAACTTACTTATTAAAAATATAAACAAAGAAATTACAAGCATACAGAAAAAATTAATTGGAATTAAGAAAAAAAAAATTCTTTGCATAGAGTGGTTAGATCCACTGATGGTTGCAGGAAATTGGATACCCAATTTAGTTTCTTTTGCCGGAGGAAACTCGATAATTGCAAAGTCAGGATCTCACTCTCCGTTCATTTCAAATGGGGATATTGTAGATCTAAAGTTTGAAAAAGTAGTTTTTATGCCCTGTGGATATGATATTTTAAAAACTAAAAATGAAATTAAAAAAAAAAATTATAATTTTATGAATTTTTTTAATGGAAAAGAAAAAATAATTGTTGATGGAAATAAATATTTTAATAGGCCTGGTCCAGATATATTAGAAAGTATAAAAATACTTTGTGAAATCATTCATCCAAATATCTTCATACCAAAACCAACTCTTAAAAGGTGGATAAAGTATGAATAAAAAAAAAATTAGAAATCTAAAGGTAATAAATAAACAAAAAATTTCTCTAAATATGATCAGAGTAACACTTGGAGGAAGTAGTCTTAATGATTTTACTGATAATGAAATTGGAGGATACGTTAAACTTATATTTGAAGATAAAAATAAGGATAAATCTTTAATGAGACCTTATACAATTAGAAAATTTAGAAGCAAGGAACAAGAAATAGATATTGATTTTGCCATACATGATAAAGACATTGGCTACGCATCGCTTTGGGCAAAAAACGTTAAATTAGGAGAAGAAATTCAACTAACTGGTCCCGGATCAAAAAGTATGTTTGATTTAAGTTGTAAATGGTTTTTTTTAGTTGGAGATATGTCAGCACTCCCAGCTATCAGTGTAAATATTGAAGCACTAAATGATGATTACATTGGATATGCGGTAATAGAAGTTTTATCTGAAGAAGATAAGCAGTTAATAAAAAAACCAAAAAATTTCATTATCCACTGGGTTATAAATCCTGAACCTTGGAAAAAAAATACAAAATTATTAGAAAAAGTTCTTACAATAAAATGGTATAATTTTACCCCATTTGTATGGGTAGCATGTGAATTTAGTAATATGAAAGTTCTAAGAAATTTTTTTAAAAATACCAAAAATATTCCAAAAGAAAATATTTATATTTCTAGTTATTGGAAAAGTGGCCTTAATCAAGAAGAACATAAAATTATCAAAAAAAAAGATTCTAAAAATAACTTTTAATTCTTATCAATTATTAATTTTTTTAAAAAAAACTTTCAGTATTCATAAAACTAATATAGGCTAAATATAAGGGAGTTTACATGGGAGAAATTAAGAAGAAAGAATATTTTGGTGCTTGTCCTCATGATTGTCCAGATACATGTGCAATGATTTATGAGGTGCAAGATGACAAGCTATTAAGCGTTAAAGGAAATAAAGATCATCCAATGACCAGAGGAACACTCTGCGTTAAAGTTAAAGATTATGAAAAAAGGCATTATCATCCAGACAGGCTGAAATATCCTCTAAAAAGAGTTGGTAAAAAAGGTGAAGGGAAGTTCACACAAATAACTTGGACGGAAGCTATTAATACTATTACCACTAAATGGAAAAAAATAATTGAAGATAATGGACCACAAGCTATTGTTCCATATAGTTATTTAGGTAATCAAGGTTTGGTTCATGGTCTAAATGGTGGTGACTCTTTTTTTAATAAAATGGGGGCAACTGTAACAGAAAGAACATTTTGTGGTGAAGGTTCTTGTACTGCTTGGTTAACGACCATAGGCCCAACTGCAGGTGTTGATCCAGAGAGTTACATACATTCAAAATATATTGTTATTTGGGCATGTAATAGCGTAAGCACTAATTTACATCACTGGGCTATTGTTCAAGATGCAAAAAAAAAAGGAGCAAAGGTAGTAGTAATTGATTCTTATAAATCAAGAACAGCAAAACTTGCTGACTGGCATATTATGCCAAAGCCTGGAACAGATGGTGCATTGGCGATGGCCATAATAAACTCTATAATTCAAAATGATTTAGTTGATATTGATTATGTTAAAAATTATACAAACGGATTTGAAGAATTAAAAAAACATTCTAAAACTAAAACTCCAGGTTGGGCATCAGATATAACTGGGGTTTCTAAAAGTGATATTGAAAAACTTGCTTATGAATTAGCTACTTCTCAACCTGCTGCTATCAGAATAGGTGTTGCATTAGAGAGGCATCATGGTGGAGGTCAAACTATCAGAGCAGTGACATGTATTCCAGCATTAACTGGGGCATGGAAACATGTTGGTGGTGGAATAACTCAATTTCCAGTTTGGGAGCATCCTTATAATTTTGATGTCATTTGCAGGCCAGACCTTGTTCCAGAAGGCACAAGAGTTATTAATGCTCTTCAAATTGGTAGGGCTTTAATTGGTGAGACTCATAATGACATTCCTATTAAATCATTTATGTGCTGGAATGCTAACCCAGTTACTCAAGCACCGGAAACTGAAAAAATCATTTCTGGCCTCAAAAGAGAAGATATTTTTGTTGTTTCAGCTGAACATTTTATTTCAGATACAGCATTATATGCTGATATAGTTCTACCTGCATCAATGGGTGCTGAGCATGAAGATATAATTTTATCATGGGGGCATCTATATTTAACTTATAATGAAAAAAGCATTGAACCGCCTGGAGAAGCATTACCTAATTATGAAATATTTAGAAGACTCTCAAAAAGTATGGGTTATAAAGAAGAACAATTTTCTTGGTCTGATACTGAATGTTTAGAACATTATATTGATTGGAATGCACCAGCATGTGAAGGTATAGATCTGAACTATCTAAAAAATAATGGATTTGCAAGACTAAATGTAGGAACTAAGGATAATAGAGCTCCTCACAAAGAGGGTAATTTCCCAACTGCATCAGGAAAGTGTGAGTTTTTATTAAAAGATGTTGGTAATTTTATAGCTGGTCCATTTAGGCAAATGTATGAAGGGTCTCAACCTGGCGAAAAACTTCCTGAACTTCCAGACTATGTTCCACCAAGAGAATCTAAAGAAAGCAATCCAGAATTAGCTAAAGAGTTTCCTCTAAATATCATATCTCCAAAAAGTCATGCATTCTTAAATTCATGTTATGCAAATATGGAGGAAAAAATAAGAGTTCAAGGTGGACAATTTGTTCTAATGAATAAAGTTGATGCTTTACATAGAGATATTTCAGATGGAACAGAAGTAAAAGTTTATAATCAAAGAGGTTCATTTCAAGGAACTACTAAAATTACAGATGATGTAAGTCCTGGAGTAATTGTATCTTCATTAGGATATTGGAGACAGCACAATGACTCTGGAACCGTTAATAGCATTAGCTCAGCTGAATTTGCTAACATGGGACATGCCCCAACTTTTTCTGATAATCTAGTTGAAGTTAAAAAATTAGCTTAAGTTTTTGATAACTAATATTTTAATAAGAAACTAAAATTATATATCCATAAACTTGCTAAGATTACTGCTGATAAGTTCATAAAAAAACCTATTGAAGCCATAAAAGATATTTTTATTTGATTAGTTGAAAAAGCTATGGCATTTGGTGGAGTCGCAATTGGCATCATAAAAGCACAACTGGCAGCTATTACAACAGGTAATGTAATCTTAATAATATCATACTCATGAACTAACGCGAATGAAACAATTATTGGAAGAAATAACAATGTTGTTGCTGTATTACTTGTTATTTCAGTCATAATAGAAATTAAAAGTGCTAAAGAAATAATAATGAGAAAAATATCAAACTTACCAAAAAAATATAACGAATTACTAATATATCCTGCTAAACCTGTAGAAGAGATTAAGGCTGCTAAACTAAGTCCACCACCAAAAAGAACCAAAATATTCCAAGGCACATACTTAAACCAAGATTTGTCTAATATAAATTTTCTTTTTATTGGGATAATAAAAAATAAAAGTGCCCCAAATATTGCTATACTTGAGTCTGTTAAAGAAACACCAAAAAAAGAATTAAGATTTTTTTTGAAAATCCATAAGGATATAGTCACAAATATTATAACCATTGTAACTTTTTCTTTTAAATTTATCTTTCCTAACTTTTTATACTCATCTAAAAAAATTGTACTATTTATTTTTTCTATTTTTTCATTTCTAATAAAAAAAGATACAAAAATCCAAAAAAGAAAAATTAATAACAAAACAAGTGGGAGACTGAACATCATCCAATCTGAAAAATCAATATCAATGTTATAATTTTCGCTCATAAATCCTGCAAAAATTGCATTAGGTGCTGTTCCAATTAAAGTTGCCATCCCTCCAATCGACGAAGAATAAGCAATAGAGAGGATTAATATTTTTCTGAATAGACTGTCTTGTTCTGACTCTAATTTCGTCAAAACAGATAAACAAATTGGTAACATTAATAAACATGTTGCAGTATTTGATAACCACATACTCAAAAATGCCGTTGAAATTATAAATCCTGCTAAAATATTCTTTCTTTGATAACCAATATAAAGAAGAACAAATATTGCCAGTCGTTTATGCAAATTACTTCTTTGAAGACCAAGACCTAAGACAAAACCTCCTAATAAAAGATAAATAATTGGATTGGAATATGGTTTTGCAACTTCTGAAATACTTATATCAGAAAAAATTGGTATTATAACTAATGGCAAAAGAGCAGTTATAGATAATGGGATTGCTTCAGTTAACCACCAGAAAGCCATAATAATAAGTAAACCTAATACCAGCCAAGCTTGGGAAGATAGTTCTTTTGGTGGTGAAATAGTTTGTATAAAAGAAAACAAAATTATACCAAAAAGAATAATCAATATTTTTTTTGAAAGAATTAACTTTTCATAACGAAACATATTTATTTTTTTAATATATTTATTTAATTACATTAACTTATTGAAATGACTAAAATAATATATCATAAAAAAAAGTTACTTTAAAAATTCAATCTTTAATTTTAAAAAAAATTTTAATCTTAGCATGATAAAAAAGGAAAGAGCAAAATTTATTTTAGATTATTTAAGTAAATTATATCCTAATACTCCAATACCACTTAATAGTAGTAATAACTTTGAATTGCTTATTGCTGTTTTACTGAGTGCTCAATGTACAGACGAAAGAGTCAATAAAGTAACTCCAGAACTGTTTTCTCTTGCTAATAATCCATATAAAATGAAAGATATTCAGCAAAATACTATTTATAATATTATTCGACCATGTGGATTAGCACCAAAAAAATCAAAAGCAATCAAAAATCTTTCTCAGATCTTAGTTGATAAATATTTTGGACAAGTGCCAAATAATATTAAAGCTCTAGAAGAATTGCCTGGAGTTGGTCATAAAACTGCAAGTGTAGTAATATCTCAAGGTTTTGGTGAACCTGCTTTTCCTGTTGATACACATATTCATAGATTAGCTCAAAGATGGGGATTAACTAAAGGCAAAAATGTAACTGAAACAGAACGCAATCTTAAAAAAATATTTCCTCGTGAATCATGGAACAAACTTCATTTACAAATTATATTTTATGGAAGAGAGCATTGCACTGCGAGAAGATGTGATGGAAGAAAATGTGTAATATGTGTTACATGTTATCCGAAAAGAAAAAAACCTTTTAAAGCTAATAAACCATAGAAAATGTTTAAACTAAATTAACCTAAAATTCTCTAATTTATTTTCTAATAAATTAAATTTAGACATTAAGTTTTGATGATTAGTTAATATTAGAAGTTAATCTTTAAAAACTTTACAGGAATTTAATACCATAAATCATCATACCTGTTGTAATCAATGTATAAATCAATATTCCAACAACAATCATAACAAGTTGGTTAACTTTTGGATAACCCTCTTTAGCTAGTTCTTTTACTTGATACAATAGATTTGGCCAAGTGTAAGAAACAAAATCTCCCTGAGACATAATATTTATTAATTTTCCAGACTTTTCAACAACCGGCACGTGCCTGAATCTCTCATTTGACATCTGCCTAAGCCAACCAACTAACTCATCATCTTTGTCAGCTACTTTTACGGGTGATGTCATAATCTCTTTTAATTTGGTAGTTTTGGGGTTCATACCATTATTTAAAAGTTTTTTCATTAAGTCTCTTTCAGTAACAATACCTATTACTTTTTTTGAGTTATCAACAATAACAACTGAACCAAAATTATCTTTACTCATTTTTTTTACCGCCGCAATTACAGTTTCATTTTCTTTAAAAGTCAACGGAGGTTTTTTACTTTTAAATTCAGGTCTATCACAAATTTTCATTATTTAATCTCCCCTTTATAAATGAAATAATTTAACAAAAAGTAATTATGGTGATAACTATTATATCAATAAAAAAAATAAACAAGCAGTTTAATAAATTTATAATTCGAAATGATTATATAAATTTATATTAAAATTATTCAAATAAGACTCATATTAAGAACACCTTCCATTTTTTCTGCCATCTCAGATTTACCAGTTCTACTATCACCAACGGTAGCAACTGTAATATCAACTTCCTGAACTCCATCAGCCATCTTATTTCTTTTTTCTAATGCAACTTCTTTTATTAGGTTAATCATATCTTTGGCGGCTCTTTCCGGTCCTTGATGTTCTACTAAATCGCGATTATTAAATCCACATTTAGAAAGTTTATCATCAGTATTTTTTGAATAAACACCCGCCATCAGCATACTATGAGCAACACCTATCTTCATCTTTCCAGATTCTACTCTTTTTCTTATACTTGAAAAAAATTCTTTTTCAATAATCCTAAATTTTTCTGATAAATCTGAATGCTCAGGTAAGTCAATCCAATTTTTATCTTTTAAAAGTGGAAAGGGATTTGCCCAATAACTAATTTCAACCTCTCCTCGATGTGTTTGTGTGCTTCCTGCTGCAACTCTTGCACCTTTCCTAAAATGCTCTAAGGCATCGTCTACATTCATATTAACGTTCATACACGAACTGCCTGGATCAATTAAATCATAATTATTTAAATATAATAAAATATCTAATTCTGATCCAGTTGAGACCTCTGAATAATCGGTTACTGGAACAATTTGTCTAGCGTTTGTTCCAGAATGTTTATTATATCCAATTTCTCTGCCTTCCATTTGCATTTTTGCATGTTCGCTAAAACCGTCTAAACATGCAAATGCCCCAGTTTCTGTTCCAAAAAAGTAAGGTATAGCATCATTTTTTGAATTTCCATTCATTAATACAGCTCTTCCCATATCGTCTGCTTTAACAAAAGAATCAAATATATATGGTTCATTAGTTTTAGAATCAAATCTAACAACATATCTAGTACATCCACAATGAAGAGGCATATCATCATTTAAAATACATAGTACATTATGAAGAGTTAATATTGGTTTTTTACCATACCCAAAGTATTTGCAGTCATCTATATTAGGTATTAATCCAACCAACAAATTACTTTTTTTATCATAAAAATAACCTAAATCTTTCATTGATGAATAAGGACATCCAAAAATAAAGATACCATCAGGCTTTTTACCAGATAATTTTCTTACTTTAGAAAATGGAAACAAATTTAATAATCCTGGTTCCATCTCTATACATCCTCTTGATTTATGAATATATGCTACGATGTTCCATTTTCCCACTTCAAATGGTATTGCAACATATTCATTAGAATCAAACTTATCATTTTTATAAGGATTGTGCTCAAGAGCATAAAATGGAAAAGCACGTTTATTGGCATGAGTGGTATAATGAATACCTGTTCTCATATCAGCGTGAGTAGTCAAAGGAACTTCATTGAGTTTTGAATATGACTCTGGTAAATCAATATTTTTTCCTGAGATTTCACCACATGTTACATTTGGTTGACATTCTAGACCCTGACTTCTTCTTACACCAACATTAAATCCAACTTTAGTTAATAATACTCTTCTAGTTTCAAGGATTAAATCAGTTAATTTATTTGCTCGGTTAGAAATTCTATCTTTGATTGACTCTGCGCTTTCCTCAGAATTTAAAATTTCATCATGTAACTTAATTAATCTTGTGTAAGATTTTTTTCTATAATGATGAAAACATCCATCTACAAATCTAATATTTTGTCTGTGTTTCATCAAAGCATCCCCAGAAAAAGGAGTTTCATTTTTAATAATATCAACAAAAATTTTAGGTTGAATAGACTTTATAAATTCAATTTTGTGAATAACTTCTTCTTTTTGATCAGAATTTTCTCTTAGCTTTAATTCTTTAATAAACTGTATTTTATAAATTTCTAAATATTGAGAGAAAGCCTTACTTTTAAGAAGCTCTAAAGAAGTTTTGCATGCATCTCTGATTTCAAAAATCTCTTCCATAAATTTAACTCAATAATTAAAAATAAATAAATAAAAAATGATGATATTTAAAAAAACATATATTTTCAATGAAATTTTACATTATAATTATACTTCAAAAATCATTTAAATAAGAAAAAATTTAATTTTTAAAATTTAAACTAGCATGTCTATTAACTATGTTAATAGATATTTTTTTCGATTCAGGTGATCTTTTAATTTTCCAAATTTTATCTTTTGCCTCTTTTGTTTTTTTTTGGTTATCCACAATTGGCTTCATATAATTTTTCTCTAAAAAAAAATTATATTCATTTTCTTCTAAATAGTTAATTCTCCATGGTTCATGTACAAGATATGTTGGTAGTTTTTTTAATTCCGGAACCCATTTTTTTATAAAAACTCCCTCAGGATCTTGATCATAAGATTGCTTTACAACATTATAAATTCTGATAGAATTAATACCTGTAGTTCCTGATTGCATTTGAATTTGAGAATAGTGAATGCCAGGCTCGTAATCAGTAAACACTCTGGCTAAATATTTAGAAGTAACTCTCCAATCTAACCAAAGTTGATATGAAGCAAACGAAACAACCATTGCTCGCATTCTAAAATTTAACCAACCCTTATTATTTAAATATCGCATACACGCATCAAGAAAAGGAAACCCAGTTAAGCCCTCTTTCCATCTATTAAAGTATTCTTCATTAAATTCATTTTCTCTCAAACCATTATAAGAAGGATGTAGGTTAGAAAATTCAATTTTTGGTTCATCATATAACTTTTGTATAAAATGGCAGTGCCAAGCAAGTCTTTTTTTAAATGCATAAAGTGACCTTTTATCAATAGCAGTAGAACCTTGTAATACTCTATTAAGATTAGTTATGATTCTCTTAATAGAAATTGTTCCAAATGCAATATGAGGACTTAATCTAGAACAAGATTCTTCTGCAGTTAGGGGACTAGACATTTTTTTTGAGTAATTAATATGACGCTTGTTTAAGAAAGAGTTTAATAATGATAAAGCAATATTTTCTCCACCAACTTGAATTTCATTTTTAGACGTTTTTAAGAAATTTGATAAAGAATTATATTCTGTTCTTATAAAATTCGTTTTTAGTGGATTTTTGGATAATGGTTTTGAGATAAAATCATTCCAATTCTTAGACCACATACCTCTTACTCTGTTATCAAGTTGGATTCCAAATTGATTTGTTTGAACCCAATCAACATTAATTGATTTCAGAAATTCTTGAATATTAATATCAAGGTTTTTATAAAAAATATTTTTAAAAATTCTATTAGAAAAAATTTTTTTTATTGAGTGTTTTTCAATTAACATTTTTAAAACTTTAATAGTTTCACCCTTATAAAAAAAAAGATTAGTATTATAATTTTTTAGGTTTAGTGAAAGCTGATTTAAAGACTCTTTTAAAAAGTTTAAATGAAAATCACTCGTGGTATTTAGATTTAAAAAACCAGTATCTAAAATAAATACAGGAATACACTCTTTTGATTTTGATGCCATATAAAATGCCTCATTATCATCAAGCCTCAAATCATACCTAAACCACATTAATGAACAATTCATTAAAAACAAATTAGATTTAAAAACTAAAATTCAACACTAAATATTTTTAATACCAAAACTAACCTTAAAAATATCTACATAAAAAAACTATATTAAATTTTTTTTTGTATTAGTATAATTAATATGTATATAAGAATAGTTAATTTAAAGTTTGCTTCAGAAATAGAAGCAGACGCTATGCATGCATATGCTGAATATGAACTAATTAAAAAGCTTCCTGGAATAATATCAATCGAAGTTGTTAGAGTCAGTGAATTACATAGTATTGTAATCAATAAATTTGAATCAAAAGAATTAGCTGAAAAATCGAAAGAAATTATTATCAATAAAATGAAGCAAAATCCAAATATCAAAGTAGAAATTTTTGAGGGTCCAAGGTCATTTATCAAAGAAAAGTCATAATTTAAGACTGTTACTCACTTTTACTTAAATACAACTTGAAATTAAAATAGTTTTTTCGCCAAAAAAATTTTCATTAATATTAATATTAT
>NZFI01000039.1:0-17594 GCA_002690595.1 Rickettsiales bacterium | reverse complement strand
TTAAAATAAGAGGTAGGGGCTGCCTCAGATATTGTTTTACCCGGAACTCCAACATTACTTAATGTAATGTCATAAGAATAATTATTTGTAAGTACGAGAGTTTTATTGCTATCCTCAAGCGTGGCTACAATATCTAAATCAGCTGCATTAATAGCTGTTCTAAGATCTGATAAATCATTTCCTGTAATATCAATACTAAAATCAACTGACTTAGCACCTGAAGTTATTGTGAAAGAATATGTTCCAGGATCTTCATTTGTAAGTGTAATTTTAGCCTTTCCCGGAGCCTTAGCAGCTTCTACACCACTATTAGCTGTTCTAATCGAACGACTTATATTATCAATGGCAGCGAATAAATCTGTTGATACACCACTACTAGTCACAATATCTTGAAAAACTGATGAACCATCAAGAGTTGTTTCAATCATACGACTTTCTGAAACAGCTAAGCTTACTGTGCCACGATCACCATTATATTTAACTAAACCATCAGAGTTCATCTCGAATGCGATATTCTTTGACTTATATCCTGAATATATATAAGAACCAGAGGAATCTTTTGTATTTGAAAGAGAAAGTAACTCCTTTTTCAGTTCATCAAATTCATAAGCAATAGCTTCACGATCACCAGAACTTAAAATATCACTTGCTGCTTGAATAGCTAATTCGTTACATCTTATAAAAACATTTGAAGCTGCATCAATGGTATCATCCATCAACTGAAGTCTACTTAAAGCAAGATTTGTATTATCAATATATTGATTAACTTGATTTTGAACATCAGTTAATCCAGACAATTCTACTGCACCAACTGGATCATCTGAAGCAAAAATAATGTTTTTACCAGTTGAAATTTTTGTTTGAATTTTTTGAACATCCTCCATTTGCCTGGAGAACTGTTTGATTTGTTGTTCACTAAATAATTTATTACTTATTTTCATAATATTAACTAATTAATTATTAGCAAATTCTATGCCTAAATTTTATGACTTGATAACATTCATTAGAGAAGTAAATAACTCTCTAGCAGTCTGAAGAATTCTTGCATTAGCTTGATAAGCTTGTTGAAACTGCATTAAAGCTGCCGCCTCAGCATCCATTGATACACCAGATCTTTCATCCTCAAGAGCTTCAGCTTCATCCTTTGATGATTCAGCAGTTATTTGAGTCATTTCTGCACTTCTTACCGTGGAACCTATTTCTGCTACAGTTGCATTAAAAATATCTTGAAAGCTTCCTGAATTAATTCCATTTATATCAGATTCTTGTAAATCAATCATTTTTAGAATATTTCTATTATCTCCGGTACCTTGACTATTATTGGCAATAAAGAAAGTATCGTTGACCTTGTTATCTCCGACAAATTCCAGTGTTTTTCCAACAACATTAATCTTACCACTTTCTGGTATTATTCGAGTTGCAATAGAGTGAAGAGTTCCAGTTTCATATACTTGAACCTTACTAGAATTTGAAGAGTCAACAATCAAGGTATATTCATCCAAAGAAGTTGAGGGGTTTACCTCGACATAATTAGCAGAAATTTTTCTTGCTCCACTTCCAGTCATTAAAATAATTAGATCTTCAGGAGGGAGTTGTGAAATTTCTAAGTTGCTACCTGCAATTGAGTCTATACCATTTGTAGGTATTGAAACATCAATTGATGAAGAACCTAAAAGGTCTGATGAAATTGAGGTTAACTTTAATTCATCATTAATTACATTTGCTTGAATTAGATTAGTTTTAAAACCCAAGGTTTCAGCATTTGTACCATCAGAATTAGTTGTGGTATCAATTGTTATAGAATTTTTATCTGATTCTTTGACAATTACTATTTGTGCATTTGTATCACTTACTTGATGAATTTCTGCAGTCACCCCAATAGATGTAACAACTGTTCCAGACACATTTGAACCACTTACTGAATAATCACCATTATATATCTTAGCTACAACTGTTGAAAAAGTATCTGATGAATTACCACCTCCTCCACCAAAACTTAATAATGTTGCAGTATCAGCTGTAGCATTTGCAAAAGATGAAGCCAAACTAAAAGTATTTGCATCAACTACTTTTGCATAATATGAAGTTCCTCCAGTTAACCCAGTTAGAGTTGTTCCTGCAGCAGTATAAAGAATTTTATCTCCTGTTTTGAAACCATGACCAGTTGACGTAATTGTAGTTGAACTGCCACTGATACCCGAAGTATTTACAGTTTTAGAATTCTTATCAAAGCCAATATCATAGGGCGTAGAACGGTCTAAAGTAAAATGCATATGAGTTGAACTTACCGATGGATTTGTAACAGATGTTCCTGTTATTGTAGTTGTAATATTTGAACTAGTCATACCAAATTCAGAAGCATTTGAATCATTAATACTATCAGTTGGAAACGAAAATTGAGAAGCTGAAATAATTTGACCTGCAGATAAATATAAATTTTTTCCTGGATCAAATGTATCCAGTGCATTACCTCCAGAACCTCCTGTAATGGTAATTGTAGAAGGTGAGGCGTTTGTAGCTAACGCATATGTAGAGGCTAATTTAAAATTATGATCATCTGTTTTAACAACATAATATGTTGTATCATCTGTTAATCCATTTATTGGACTACTAAAATTATCTGTAACACTTCCACCGGTCCCTCCAGTAATTGTAAATTCAGTTCCAGCATTTGCGTTACTTGCTGAAGTTGCTAATTGAAATGTATTCTCATCAACTCTGATAGCATAATAAGTCGTACCATCTGTCAGTCCATTTATTGCAGAACTACCATTTGCTTTATAAATGATTGGGTCTGCCGTTGAAAAACCATGAGATGGAGCAGTAATATTTGTTATTGAAGAAAAAGCAGTTGTATCAACAGTTACCTTTTCAGCAGCATTGTATATTATTGCATCACCAGTTTGAAGACCATGTTCTGTTTGAGTTATTGTATTAGTACTGCTGAAACTTGAGGTATCAACAGTAATAGCGCCAGCATCTTCAAAATATGCAGTAATAAGATCTTTTTCTCCACCAGAAACAATAACTTCACCATTTTCCATAGTTAATGTATATGTTAAACCATCGTGATTAATTTTAAAACTCGAACCGTTTGCTGGAATAGAACTTACTGAAGTTCCTGAAATTTCAACGGACGGACTATTCGCTCTCAATCCTTCAGCTAATTTTTTTGAGATGATTCCTGGAGTAACGTTTTCATAATTTGAAGCATCAATTGATGTAGTAAAAGCTGTACCTGTTCCAGTTTGAGGTAAAGTTAAACCATACTTTAAAACTGAACTTGATGCCTCAATTCCATCAGGATGTGATGATGATAGATCACCCTGAAATGTTATTGGTTTTATAGTTTTAGTCTCTCCCGTTACGGAGGTAGTAACTTGCATATAACCATCAGTCAATGCATCTTGGGATCCACTGACCGTTGTGCTGCCAGCGTCATTAGTAGTTGAGATACCAGACGATGATTCAAGTTGTAATTCACCTCCAAATCTTGCGGCTTTATATGAAGAACCATCCATGTCTAAAGAGGCATTTGCGGATGTATAGTCTTTTTTGAGTATATCAATTGTCAATGGATTAGAAAAAATATCTGTTGCACTTCCATTAGCTCCTCCAATTGTAAGAGAAGTTCCAGCAGAGGCATTGCTTGATGAACTGGCTAATTTAAAGGTATTATCATTGACATAAATTGCGTAATAAGTACTTCCACTAGTAAGGTTTGTCATCGCTGTTCCACCTGCTGTATAGATTATTTTATCACCTGTACTAAATCCATGAGATGTAGAAGTTAACGTTGTCCCTGAGGAAAATGAACTTGTATCTATTGTTTTGGAACCTGGTTGAATAAATGATGACATTTGAATGTCATCTCCATTAGTATTTTCCAATATAATATGTTTTTTATCTGTTGATAAATATGCAACTACTCCAGTTTTACCTGAATAGTTGTTAACCTCTGTTGCAAGGTTTGTCATATCTGTAGATATGACTGAAGCACTGATGGATGCACTTGAGTTTGTTCCTGATTTACTTTCAAGCGTAAAAGAAATAGTTCCATCTGAACTTGGGGCGGGAACTTTTATTCTTGTTAATGCTGTTGCTTCAATTCCAAGATTATTAGCATTTGTATTTATTAAAGCAGCTACGTATCCAGCAGAAGATTCAATAGGAACAGATATATTAACTGAACCGGCGTTAGAAGAGGTTACACCTAAAGTATATGCACTTGACACATTACTTGAAGGTACTGCTGATGCTGCTCTTTGAGCACTTACTGCATCACCATCAGCTCCATAACTAATTGTGAAATTTCCACCGGTGGTGGAACGTTCAACTTGAATATTTCTATAATTATTTGTTCCAGTTCCATTCAAATAGTCAGCACGATATTCTCGTGATGCATTAAAGCCGTTTTCTTCTGTTAGATAAGTTGCAATTTCTGTTGAGGATAAAACTGTTCCTGCTATATGTCTTCCTTCTCTTGTAAATATTTGTAACTCGCTTGCAGTACTGACTGATGGATTTGTAATTACACCATTGATTGTACTTCCTGTAGATACAGTTGCAGTTGAAAAATTTTGATCATTACTTGCTATTGTTAATGTAGATCCACCTCCAGAAGCATGTAAACCTAAACTTTTAAAAGTATGAGAATTTCCGTTTACATCTCTGCTACTATTTAGAATATCTGCAACCTCATTTATATTTGCCACTCCAGTTAAATCAATAGTTACATTACTAGAATTAGCTAAAGTTAATGTAATACTTGTTAGAGAGGTTATATCAGATGAAGATAATCCAAACTGTGCTTTTGGTTGTTCTATATAAGAACTAAGATTTAAATAAGAAGTTCCAGACGGAATAATCGCAGCCCCTCCATCAAGAGAAAATTGTGTAGCGGTAATTGGACTAAGGGAATTTGCAAGAACTTTATCGAGATTGTTCAAAGAAGTTTTATCAACTGAACCTATTAAAGCTAATTCAGATAATTCAGCTGTTCCAAGATTACTAGATGAAGAACTAATTAATGATTTAGATGCAGCAGCAATATCTTGAGGTCTAGTTAATAAAAAATTTATTGCTTTTGAAGAATTAAGAGGCTTCAAAGAAAACTCATCTCCATCAAGAGGTTGACCAAAAAATGATAATTTAAAACCATCTGCATCAATAGTATTCTTTCCTTTATACTCATTAGCTAAACTATTAGAACTGAGTGTCCATTCATCATTATCTTTGGCATAATTTAAACTATAATTTCCTTTTACAATTTTACTAGGATCAGATACTGAAATTTCTACTCCCACACTTGTTCTATTAGTGCTTCCAGCAATTGCTTCTAAACTTGTTACAGAAAACATATCACTTCCATTTTTACCATCTAAATTTAACCCTGATGTATTTATTTCATTAAATTTATTGGAAATTAGATTTGCTAAATTATCTATTTCATTGTGTGTGTCACCTGCAAGTGTATATGCATCTGTTATCCCGCTTAAAATTCCACCCTGTATTTGATTTGTTGCAATTTTTCCATTGCCAAAAACGGGTTGTAATCTATCATCCTTTAATGTTACATCAATATTTGTATTTTCGTTTTTTTCAAGTATTACAGGTCCTGAACCAGTGTTTCCCAAACGTACCGTAGCATCTCCTCTAGCACCATAAGATACTGATATTTGAGCAATTTGGGAAATTTGGTCTAATAGTTTATCTCTTTGATCAAGCTTAGCATTTGATGCTTGAGATGTTAAACCAGAATTAAGTAAATCCTGATTAATACCTGCTAACTGTTTAGTTAATAAATTTACTGAAATAACACTTGTATCAGCTCTATCTTTCATTCTTTTTTTTAGATTATCTAATCTATCAGAGTATAAATTAAACTGAGATGACAAATCTTTTCCTCTTTCAATGGAAACTATTCTTGGCGCCTGATCATCAGGAGAAGCCGCAATTTCTTGGAGAGAGTTAAAAAAATTACCAATTGATGAACTTAAGTTTGATTCACCAGGTAGTAAAAGATTTTCAAGATCTTTAACTTCTTCTAAATAAGTATTACTTTTTTCAAATATAGCGCTGGTTTGTCTTTTTTTATCAATTAAAAACTCATCAAAAGATCTTCTTATTTCCTCAACACGAACACCAAGACCAGTTTGATCTGAAATTTCTGTAACTCCTCCTCCTGCTCCAGAAACTTCTGCTAATGATGCATCTCTTTTTTTGTATCCGTCAGTATTTACATTGGCAATATTTTGACCAGTAACCGCCAAAGATTGTCTATAAGCCTGAAGACCACTTTTACCTATATCAAATAAACTTGGCATTTAATTACCTATTCACCTTATTTCCAAACTGTCTAATTAGTCCTTCTGCAATTCCAAAATTATGATTTTTTGCTAACGTCTTTGAATATTCTTGATCTAATAGAGATTGATATGTTTCATATGCCTCACTATCCATCAAACCATCAGCTAGTTTTGCAGAACGTGCACTTTTTAACATTTGATTTATAAATATTGACTCGAACTCTTGAGCAACTTCATCTAAAGACATCTCGTTTGATAATTTAGTTTGTGTAGCAGTAGAAAGTTCACTCTTCATGTTGTTTTTCATAGTATTAATACTAATCTCAGTCATAAGTTAAATTCCTATATTATAATTAACTCAGCTCTTAATGCTCCTGCTTCTCTTAAAGCCTCTAAAATTGCAACCATATCTGTTGCTGTTGTACCTGTCTCATTGAGAGCATCAACAAGTGTTTGTAATTCAATTCCAGGATCAAAAACAAATGCTCTTGCTGGTTCTTGATCAACTTCAATTTCTGTATCTGCAGCCGTAGTTGCCGCTGTTCCAGCAACTGTAGCTGAGGTTCCTACAACAGTACCAGTTCCTTCAGATAGAACTTTTGTATCTTCTTTAATTTTTACTGACAGACTTCCGTGAGCGACTGCAGCAGGTGTTATTCTTACATCTCCCCCTATTACTACAGTTCCAGTTCTTGAATTAACTACAACTTTAGCTTTTGGTCTTACTGGCTCAAAACTTATATTTTCCAATAAACCTATAAAAGAAACCTTTTGACTTGGGTCAGAAGGTGTTCTTACTTTAATTGATGTTGCATCTAGAGGAACTGCCACATCGGGTCCAAAGGTTTTATTAATTGATTCTGCGACTTTATTTGCTTGTGAAAAGTCTGATTGATGTAAATTAAGAACAATACTTTTTTTCTCTAAAAACGTATTTTCAACTAATTTTTCAACAGTTGCACCTCCTGGTATTCTTCCTACAGTAGGTGTTCCTTGAATTGTGCTAGAACCATCTGCACCTTCAATTCCAAGACCACCAACAACAAGATTTCCTTGAGCTATAGCATAAACTTTGCCATCAGCTCCTTTTAGAGCGGTCATTAGTAAGGTCCCTCCTTTTAAAGATTTAGCTTTGCCTATGGTTGAAACAGTAATATCTATAGTCTGTCCTGGTTTTGCAAATGCTGGTAGATTACTTGTAACCATAACTGTAGCAGAGTTACTGCCGTCTATATCAGCTGTGCTGGCAATTACTCCAAATTGAGAAATCATAGCAGCAATGCTCTGTTTTGTGAGATTTACACTTCCGTCACCGGTCTTTGCTAACCCAATTACTAGACCATAACCAACTAATTGATTTGATCTTATACCTGCAAAGGATACTAGATCTTTAATTCTGTCTGCTGAAACTTTATTTGAAAGCAGAAAAGGGAAAAGAAAAAGAAATATAATTATTAATTTTTTGTTCATGTTTCTAAAACGGTGAAAGATAAGCAAAATATCGTCCAAGCCATCCTCTAGTTACACTATCATTCATGTCACCAGTTCCAGTATATGATATTTGAGCATCTGCTACTTTTGTAGATGAAACAGTGTTTCCAGAAGAAATATCTTCTGGTCTAATCACTCCGGCTACTCTAATATATTCAGTTCCACTGTTATATGAAAGTTTGCGTTGACCTTTGACTTCTAAATTTCCGTTAGGAAAAACTCTGACAACTGTTACAGAAATAGTTCCAGTTAATGAGTTTGCTTGAGCTGCTGTTCCACTTCCAGTGAAGGCTTGTGTTGTACCTCCCCTTAAATTATTTTCTTTAACACCATCTTTAAAAAATAATTTACCTATAAGTGATGATGGTCCAAAAAGTGCCTCAGGCAAATCAAATGTATAAGCATCAGTTTTAGATAATGTTTCAGAACCTGAGTTTGCAGCAGATAATGATTCTTCTAGGGTGATTGTGATAATATCACCAACGCTTGCTGCTCTTCTGTCTGAAGCAAACAAACCACCTCCACCATTATAAACAGTGCCTTCTGCAGTTGTTTTCATTTCAATATTAGTAAAATCAGGTTGAATACTTTGAAATTCTTCTCCAATTTTTTGTTCCATGTATGAAGCACAGCTTCCAAGAAATAAAAATAAAAAAATAAATAGTTTAGTCAATTTTTATCTCCTAAAGATTGTTACTTACAAACCTAAGCATTTCATCTACAGATGTAATTGCTTTGGAATTAACTTCATAAGCTCTTTGAGTTTCAATCATATCAACAAGCTCTTGGATTACATTTACATTTGAACTCTCTAATGAACCCTGTATTAATTTACCAAAACCTGCTGCAAATGGATTTTCTAAAACAGGAGGTCCACTGGCAGTTGTTTCTATATAGAAATTTTCACCAATAGGTTGAAGACCTGTTCTATTTTGAAAGTCTGCTAATTGTAACTGACCAACTTCCTGAGCATCTACCTGATCAGGTATTTGAACCGATACTATTCCATCTGAAGAAACATTAATTTTTGTTGCTTCAGCTGGTATAACTATTTCTGGTTGAATTATGAAGCCGCTACTGGTAGTTAATGTACCCTCATTATTCCTTGCAAAAGCACCATTGCGTGTATAAACAATTTGTCCGTCAGGAAGTAAAACCTGAAAGAATCCACCTCCATCAATTGCTAAGTCTAATGAGTTATCGGTTGAAACAATGCTACCTTGGGAATGTAATTTATTTGAGTTAACAATATTTACTCCTGTTCCAACAGAAAAGCCAGAGGTTAATTCTGTATCTACAGATGTTTGAGCACCACTACTTCTTATTACTTGATATAGTAATGATTCAAAGTTAGCTCTATCCCTTTTAAATCCATTTGTATTCACATTAGCTAAGTTGTTAGAAATTATTTGCATTCTAACTTGTTGTGCGTTTAAACCCGTTTTTGCAACGTGCATTGCATTAGTACTCATTTGTAGACCTCATATATTAAAATTATACGTTTGATCTGCAAACCCTATGCCATTAAATTCTTTTCAAAATAATTAAAAATTAAAAAAAAATTATGCATTGCCAAGAGGATATTTTTTTGCTTTTTTAAAACTTTCTATTCCTTTAATAGTTATATCATTTGAGAATTCTAATATTTTTTCATTTTCAAATTCACTAATTCCAATTCTTATTGCATTTGATAATGCAATAGCTTGAAAAATATCACCTTCGGATATACCATCTTTTTTTTTTGTTTCTTGATCTATGAGGTTTAAGATTTTTTCAAGCAATACAGATGTCTTATTAATATTCTGAGTACCTTTATGAAGATTAAATTGAATATCAATATTTTGATTTTTAGTTATAATTGAAAAAAGAAGCTTTTTTGACATATTTAAAAAATATTTTTTTTAACCTTATAATATATAATATAAATTATATATGAATCTTTCTTTTCCTTTTTTTATCACTTTTTTTTTATTAATTGCTTTCTTTGCTCCAGATTTTTTATCAACTTTAAAAGGTCTAATCCCTATTTTGCTTGGTTTGGTTATGTTTGGTATGGGCATGACGATAGAATTCAAAGATATAAAAAAGGTTATAGATAATCCAAAATGGTTGATTGTTGGAACAGTTCTTCAATTAACAATAATGCCGCTTCTTGCTTATCTTTTGGTGAATTTTTTTGAGTTGTCTAATGAATTATTTTTGGGTTTTATAATTTTAGGTAGTTGTCCAGGAGGCACAGCATCTAATGTTTTTTGTTATTTGGCAAATGCTAATTTACCTTTATCAATAACATTAACTATTACTTCAACGGTCTTGGCTACTATCTTAACTCCACTGTGGATTTTTATTTTAGCAAAACAAACTATTCAAGTTAACTTTTGGAGTTTAGTCCAATCTACTTTTTGGATTGTATTATTTCCATTGATAGATGGTTTTGTCATAAGGAAAATTTTAAAAAATAAGTTAAATAATATGCTTAGATTTTTCCCAAAGTTTTCAGAATTTTCCATTGCATTAATAATAGGAATAATTTTTTCAATCAATAGTAAGTCACTACATGAGATTTCTTTGGTCTTAATAATAGTAATATTATTACATAATATCCTTGGATTTCTTCTAAGTTTTGTAGTTTGTTCTTTATTAAACTTTCCAAAAGATGTAAAAAAAACTATTACTATAGAAGTAGGAATGCAAAATTCAGGACTGGGTATGGCTCTGTCTTTATTTCACTTCGGTAAAATAGTTGCTTTGCCATCTGTAGTATTTAGCTTATGGCATAATGTATCAGCTATGATATTAATCAATATTTGGAAGATTAAGGATAAAGATACTTAACTTTGATATTGGATTTTGTTTAATTCTAAATTATTATTAAAAGTCTTTAATTTTACCGTAGGAGAAAAAATGGAAATTAGTGCAAAGAATCAGATAAAAGGAAAAGTTAAAAATGTTACTCATGGACAAAGTTATTCACAAATTGCCATTGAGCAAACAGACGCAGACGGAAATGAGACAGGAAGTTTTATTCATGCGGCTATTCCGGTGGATATAGCTAAAAAAATGGCTTTAGTTAAAGACACGCATGTTATTGCTATTTTTCCCGCAGCAACTGTAATAGTAGCAAAGGAAAACTAATCTTTTTAAACTAAATGTATGTCTGAATTTTCGGAAGTTTTGAATAGTTCTGCAAGACTAATATTTACTCTTGATTCAGATTTTTTTGAAATAATTACTTTATCCCTAAGTATTTCAATTACAGCTTTGGTAATTTCAACGTTGATAAGCTTGCCAATCGCTGTATTCCTTGCAACTAATTTCTTTTATGGGAAAAGTGTTGTTATTTTAATGTTTAATTCTTTTATGGGGCTGCCTCCAGTTTTAGTAGGCCTCTTTTTATATGTTTTGTTTTCTAATTCTGGACCCCTAGGTTTTATTGAAATCCTTTACACTCCAAAAATTATGATCTTAGCTCAGATAATTTTGATTGTACCTATAATAGTTTCATTAAGTCAGCAAGTGTTAGAAGAAATGTATTTAGAGTATAAAGAATTATTACTTTCCTTGGGAGCAAATAGTAACGAGATAATGGCCACTATTTTATGGGATTCAAGATATTTACTTGTAACAAGTATACTTGCTGGACTTGGAAGATCAATGTCAGAGGTTGGTGCAATTATAATAGTCGGTGGAAATATTGCACATTTTACAAGAGTTATGACTACCTCGATAGCACTTGAAACTTCCAGAGGAAATCTAGAATTAGCAATAGCATTAGGAATTATATTAATTATAATTTCTATTCTGATTAATTTATTAGTATTTACTGTAAAAAAGTTTGCAAAAAAATTGTCTTATGATTGATGCTCTATATAAGTTTTTTTATAAAAAAACTAGAAAAAAACAATTTATTTCTTTTGAAGAGATAACGTTTAAAATTAATCAAGATTGTTTTTTTAATAAATTATTTTTTAAAATTAATTCTAATGGCATAACATTGATTATGGGTCCTAATGGTGCAGGTAAAACCTTATGTATGAAAATCATAGCAGGTTTGATTCAACCATTAGAAGGTAAGATAAAATTTAATGAACCAAAAAAACCAAGGATAAGTTATGTTTCGCAGGAAACTGTTTTTTTAAGAAGAAATGTTTATGATAACCTGGCTTATGCTTTAAAAATAAATAAGTTTTCTGAAAGTGAAATCAAGTACAGAATTGAATCTTTGGTTTCAATTTTTAATTTTAAGGACTTTCTTTATTTGTCTGCAAGAAAATTATCCTTTGGTCAGCAACAGTTACTATCAGTTATACGATCTCTAATTATTAAACCAGACATAATTCTTTTAGATGAACCTTGTAGCAATATAGAGCCAAATCTGACAAAAGAAATTGAAAATATTTTAAAAAAAATAAGTGTTCTGGGAATTAAAGTAATTTTAGTTACTCATGATATTTTGCAAGCGAAAAGATTAGCTGATGATATTTTGTTTATTCATAAAGGAGTAATTCTGGAGCAAACTAAAAAAGAAGAATTTTTTAAGCGTCCAAAAAGTAAATTTGGAGCGAACTATATTAAAGGAAAATTAATAAATTAATTTATATTTGTAATTCAACAAATTTTACTTATAAAGCAATATGATAAAATATTTTTTTATTTTTATTTTTTTAATTTTAACACTTAGTTTGAGTGCTGATGAAGATTTTATAGTAATTCAATCAACAACATCAACTAGAGACTCTGGATTTTATGATCATGTTTTAAAAAGTTATAAGCAGGAAAATTTTACTAAAATTAAAGTAATTGCAGTTGGAACAGGTCAAGCAATTAGGAATTCAAAAAAATGTGATGGTGATATTTTATTAGTACATCACAAACCATCAGAAGAGAAGTTCGTAAGTGAAGGTTATGGTTTATATAGAAAAGAGATTATGTATAATGATTTTGTTTTAATAGGTCCCAAGAATGATCCTGCAAATATTAGGGATTTAAAAAATGTTAAATTTGCTTTTAAAAAAATATACAAATCTAAATCAAAATTTATTTCTCGTGGAGATGATAGTGGAACTCATAAAAAAGAAATTGAAATATGGAATCAATTAGAAAAAAAAATTAAATCCAAAAACCATTCCTGGTATCTTGAAACTGGTTCTGGAATGGGTTCGTCTCTTAATATAGCAGTAAATAATTTGGCATATATTTTAACTGATAGATCTACTTGGGTTGCATTTGGAAATAAAAAAAACCATGTAATTTTACTTGAAAACGAGCCGTTACTAAAAAATAGTTACGGGATTATTCCTATAAGTCCGAAAAAATGTCCCAAAACTAAAATTGAGGAATCAGAGAAATTTATAAAATGGTTAATGTCAAAGAAAGGAAAAAAAACAATTAACTCTTTTCGAGTTAAAGGAGAACAATTATTTTTTGCAAATATAAATTAAAGATAAATTTAAAAAATATAGTAATAATTTTTATGAAAATATTGATTAAATCAAATGATATAATCTTTATAAGTTGGGTTAAGAACCAATTGGCAAACCACTCAATAAAATTTTATGTGTTTGACGAACACGCAAGTTCAATTCAAGGAAGCATAGGTGCTTTACCAACAAGAGTGCTAGTTAATGATGAAGATTTTAGTTTTGCAAAAAAAATTTTAGAAAAAAATAATAAGTAATAAATTCTAATGCGTGTCTAATTTTCTAAAAAATCATTAAAGTAATTTAAAATAAAAAAGGTTATTGTAGAATTAAGATTATCTTGAAATTAATAAATTTATATTTCAATATCTATTTCACCTTCTATTTTCTCTGTTACTGACAGTTCATCAATACTTAAGTTTACTGAAACTTTTATTTTTTTATTTGAACTGATTTTTTTGGATTCTACAGATTTTCTTATCTCAGTTTCAATTATTCTTTGAGAGTTAACGCCAACATTCTTGAGAAATTTTCTGGTTGAAATATTAAGTTTTTCTTCATTCATATTTTATTCCTGTATTAAAGTTAAAAAAAATTTATTTTATCATAAGAAATTAAATTTAATGACTAAAAACAAATTAAATGATTAATCTTTATCGGAGTTTTAATACCAAATTTTCCACCTATTTTGTGCTGATGTTTATGATGAGAATGAACAAAAACCGGAACTACTTCATTATTAACAGTTCTGAGTGTATAAATGAAATTAGTGCCTCTAAATTTTCTGTCAATTACTTCTAACTTTAAATTACTTTTATCATCATGTTCTAAATCATCAGGCTGTACTAATAGTTTAACAATAGAGCCAACTTTAAATTTTTTTAATAAGTTCCCTTCTATATATCCTAAATTATCATGATATAATTTATTTTTTCCTGTAACTTTGGCTTTTATAAGAAAACCTCTTTTGAGAAATTTTACTACTTCAAGAGAATTAGGATAGTGATAAATATTATAAGGTGTATCAAATTGTTTTATTGAATTATTTATAATTATTCCGCATCTATCTGACAAATAAAATGCCTCATAAGAATCATGAGTTACTATAATTGTTGAAATCTTTAATTCTTTAAGTATTACTTTTATATTTTTTTGTAATTCATCCTTTAAAAATTGATCTATATTTGCAAAAGGTTCATCTAAAAGTAGTAATTCTGGATTTGAAATAAGAGATCTTGCTATGGAAACTCTTTGTGACTCGCCAGAACTTATTTCATGAGGATATTTTTTCTCAAGATTTCGTAGGTGAAATATTTCGATTAATTCACCTATAGACAGCTTAAATTTACTATTGTTTTTTCTTTCAAGACCTAAAGAAATATTTTCGATTACATTTTTATTTGGGAAAAGACAATTTTCTTGAAATGATAAAGCAATATTTCTTTTTTCTGGTTCAAGAGTGAAATTTGCAGAAGATATGATTTTATTCTTTAATAAAATTTTTCCTTTTTCAATATCTTGTAAACCTGCTATTGTCCTCAATACAGTTGTTTTCCCAACACCTGATGGTCCTAGTATACATATAATTTCACCTTTCTTTTCTATTTTAAAACTAATATTTTCAAGTTTTTTTGTTTCACCAGCAAAGAAAGTTGCATTATTAATACTAAAAAAATCCGACACTAATCTACTTTATTATCAATTAAAAAATATTTTGAAGATATGATTATAAATAAAGTTAAGTAAATTATCAAACATAGCGACGGAAGAGCAGCAGCCTCTAGTAAATCTTGACTTGCATATGAAAAAGCTTTTGTTGCAAATGTTTCAAAATTAAACGGTCTGAGAATCAAAGTAATTGGTAATTCTTTCATTATTTCTATCGCTATTAAAATAATTATAAGAAAGCAACTTTTTCTTAAAAAGGGAAGGTGAATATTAAAGAAAGTGCTTAATTTTGAATAACCTATCAAATATGCACTTTCATCAATTGACTTATTTATTTTAATATAGTTAGATTTGATCGCATTGAAAGAAATTGAATAGTATCTTACAAAGTAAGCTAAGAATAATCCAAACGAAGAACCAATAAATAATGTTTTAATATTTAACCCAAAAAATTCTGATAGCCAGGAAAAAAAAGTTAATAAAGAAATAGCTAATATAATTCCAGGCATTGCATAACCAGAAATTGAGAAAAATGTAATATAATTAATAAAAGAATTATTAACTAATCTATTAGAAAAGTTTGTTAAAAATGAAAATATTAGTAATATGATGCTGGAAATGGAAACTAAAAAAAAAGTATTCATTGTAAGCTCCATAAAATTTATTTCTTGAACATAGATAGGATAAGTAATAGCCCAATAAAGCATTTGAACTGTTGGAAATAAAAAACTCAAAGAAAATAATAACATACAAAAAGACCATGCAAAAAATGCTTTTGAGCCATTAAGTTTTATTTTTTTTCTTTCTCTAAAACCACCCCTTGTTTGATTATGATATTTAGCTTTGTTTCTTGAAAAATTTTCTATTAGGAAAAAAATTATTATAAAAATAATTAGAAAAGAAGATAACCTGTTAGCTGAAGTAAGATCATCAAAACTTATCCAAGAATCATAAATTCCAGTAGTCAGTGTTGATACACTGAAAAAAGATACTGCGCCAAAGTCAGATAATGATTCCATTGCAACTAAAGACATTCCAGCAACTAATGCAGGTCTTGCAGAGGGAATAATAATGCCTGTGATTATTTTTATTTTTGAAAACCCTAAACTTTTACCAACGTCAAATAAGTTTTGTGATTGATTTGAAAATGAACTCCTAGTTAAAATATACACATAACCAAAAAGAGAAAAAGATAAGGATAAGATTGAACCAAATAATCCATCAATCTTTGGTATTATCTTATTATAATTTCCCTCACCAAAAATATTAAACAATATTGTGTATGCAGTACCATAGTTTTCAAAAAATGCTGTTAATGAATAAGCATAAATATATGCAGGAACAGCAAATGATAAAATTAGTCCCCACTTAAAAAACTTAACCCAGGGAAAGTCGAAGAATGTAACTAAATAAGCTGCCAAGAAACCATAGAAAAAAGTTAGTAATAAAACTCCAAATAAAATACATAAAGAATTAACAATATATTCAGTTAAAAAAGTATTTTTTATTATAGTGAAATATTCGGTAGTATCACCAAAAAATCCTGAAAAAACTGTTAATAATGGAATTAAAACTATAAAAGATATTAATGTTGAAATAATAAAATATAGATTTATCGATAAAACATTTTTTTTTATTGCAGTCACAAAATTATTCTATTTCCAACCAGCTTCTATCATTATTTTTAATGCTGTAGATTGCCACTTTCCGTATGAAGAAACTCTGGTAGTTGTATCTTGCTTAAAATTTAGTCCCATATCAATGATTATTTGATGAGGTAGAATATTTTTAGTTACTGGATATTCAAAATTATTATTTACAATGTGCTTTTGTGCATCCTCAGATAAAAGAAATTCAATAAACTTTATAGCATTTTTTTTATTAGGAGAATTTTTTAATACACCAGCTCCACTTATATTCATGTGAGTGCCTCTATTTTCCTGATTAGGAAAAAAAGGTTTTAGCCTTTTTGCGACCTTTTTTTGTTCATTTCCTTTTTGACCAGATAGCATTAAAGCAAAATAATAACTATTTGCAATTGCAATTTCTCCTTCTCCACCAGCAACACCAAGTATTTGTGCTCTATCATTTCCTTTAGGAGATCTTGCCATATTTTTTACTAATCCGTTAACCCAAGATTTAGCTTTTTCGATACCGTGAATTTCAATTATTGACGCTACTAAGGATTGATTATATATATTATCAGATTTCCTTATCAAAATTTTTCCTTTCCATTTTGGTTTTGCAAGATCTTCATAATTTATATTTTTTAGAGAATTAGAAGAAGTTTTTAATGGATCAAAGAAAAAAATTCTTGCTCTTTTTGAGATTGGGTACCAATAATTATTTCTAAGATTTTTTGGGACATTTTTGTCTAAATAATCAGAATTAATTATTTGAAACAAATTTTCACTTTGCATATTATATAATCTACCGGCATCAGAGACGATATATAAATCTGCTATACATTCATCACCTTCTTCAATAATTCTTTTTTCTAATGCTTTGTGCTTGCCAGAAACTACATTAACTTTTATTCCAGTTTTATTAAAAAATTTTTTATACAAATCAAAGTCAGATTCGTAGTGTCTAGAGCTATATAAATTTAATTCAGAAGTTAAAGCAGAATTTAAAAATATGATATTTAAAAAAAGAAAAAAGAAAATTTTTTTTAGCATTAGCAATTATAGTAATACTAATAATTAAT
>NZFI01000038.1:0-8208 GCA_002690595.1 Rickettsiales bacterium | reverse complement strand
TTTAAATTTTTGTATAACTACAAATTTATATTCGCAGGTCCAAAGAAATGATAATCTGAGTGAAGTTAATAATGAGGATCTAAAACTACTTGAGATTAATAATGATAATACTAACGAAGATGAAGTATGTGAATTGTCTGATGATAAAAAATTATTAGAATTATTGGACTTTAAATTAAAAAAGTATGATCCAAACCCAAAAGAAAAATCAGATATAGAATCTGCAGGTCAGATGACACCTCAGGAAGTTAAACAAAATTCAATCAGATTTTATAATGAACAATTACTAGAATTAGATCCAGTTAAACTTGCAATTGAGACTTTTACAACTTTAGGAGGTGATACTCTTGCTTCATTGATTGATAGGTCATCAAAAATTTTGTTAAAACATCCTAATAGATGTGAATTTTTTAGAATGTATGGAAATCAGGTCATTGGTAGCTTTGAGTTTCCTTTTACAAAAATTCTACAGTTATATGCAACAGCAATTAATAAGAATAATGAAATTGCTCAAGACTTCATTAAAACTCAATTGAGTCCTGCAAGTATGACTGTGGATGACGCAATTATGGCGCTTTATGATGATTATGGATATCAACAAAATGTTATTGAGTCTTTGTTGCCTGAAGATGTAAGAGTATTATTTTTTGGTGAGAATCAGCTTCTAAATATTGCTGATGTAGCTGAATCTAAATTATTAGCTTTTTCTTTGCTAGGAGGAAAAATTTCTGGTGAAAAAGAAGAAATATTTGTTTTTGCTCCAGACTCTAAAAAAGGACTATTAGGTAGTAATGAGACTATTGTATTTACAAGTACTGGAAAAATTTATGAAGTTCCACTACTAAATATCCCTTTAGCATTAAATGTAATGCGATCATTAGGGTTTAGCGCAAAAATAATAATTTTAAATCATGTATACATTGACAGTGATACTTATTGTAAGGTTGGGGATGCTGGAATATGGTATCATTTTACAAGAGATCAAAAACATATGGGATGTGATTTCTTATCAAATACAGTAAACTCAATTAAAAATAAAACACTAACTTTAAGTGAATCTTACATATTATTTAAAGAAAGTATTGATAGAGTAACAGCAGTAATTAAATAAACATGTAAATTTTTTTTTTAAATATTATATTATACGAAATAATGGAACACATATGTATATGGCAAATATAGAAGAATATCTCCCAGTTTTAGTTTTCTTAATTTTAGCTTTAATCATTTCTTTTGGTTCAGTTTTTATGTCTTTTTTGTTTGCTAAACAAAAGCCATATAACGAGAAAGACTCTACTTATGAGTGTGGATTTGAACCTTTTTCTGACACTAGAGGAAAGTTTGATGTTAAATTTTATTTAGTAGCAATTTTATTTATAATTTTTGATTTAGAGATTATATTTTTAATACCATGGGCAGTATCACTTGGAGAAATTGGTTGGCTTGGTTTTTGGTCTATGATGTTTTTTCTTCTAGTACTAACAATAGGTTTTATATATGAATGGAAAAAGGGAGCACTAGATTGGAATTAGTCAAAGAAAATAATACATTTAAAGATATTGAAAAGGAAATTACAAATAAAGGCTTTTTGGTAACTAAGGTCAATGATTTAGTAAATTGGGCAAGATCTGGTTCTTTATGGCCAATGAGTTTTGGCTTAGCGTGTTGTGCGGTTGAAATGATGCAATCTGCAGCAAGTAGATATGATTTTGATAGATTTGGGATTGTTTTTAGACCAAGTCCTCGTCAATCTGATGTTATGATCGTTGCAGGAACGTTAACCAATAAAATGGCTCCAGCTCTGAGAAAAGTATATGATCAAATGCCTGAACCAAGGTGGGTGATATCTATGGGTAGTTGTGCAAATGGTGGAGGTTATTATCACTATTCTTACTCGGTTGTAAGAGGTTGTGACAGAATAGTCCCTGTTGATATATATGTTCCAGGTTGTCCTCCTACCGCAGAAGCACTTTTATATGGAATTTTACAACTTCAAAAAAAAATAATGAGAGATGATTCTATTGATAGAACATGAGTAATATTAATAAAGAAAAATTTGAAGATTATTTTGAGTTAATTAAAAATTCAATGCAAAAATTTGAGTGTGACTTTAAACATGAAAATAATGAGTTTTCAATTCATTCATCTAAAAAAGATTTTATAGATATTATTCATTTTATTAAAGATTATCCAACAACTAATTTTGATATTCTTGTTGATATTTGTGCTGTTGACTATCCCAAGAATAAAAAAAGATTTGAAATTGTTTATCAGTTTTTAAGTACTTCGCAAAAACTTAGGATGAAATTAAAGCTTAAAATATTTGATAAAGAGAGTGTTCCGTCAATATGTAGTATCTTTCCTAATTCAAATTGGTATGAAAGAGAAATTTGGGATTTATTTGGTATTAGTTTTGACAATCATCCTGATTTGAGAAGAATTTTAACAGATTATGATTTTGAAGGATTTCCATTGAGAAAAGATTTTCCTTTAACAGGCTTTGTTCAAGTTAGGTACGATGAAGAAAAAAAACAAGTTATTCAAGAACCTGTTGAATTAGATCAAGAATACAGAAACTTTGATAATTTAAGCCCATGGGAAGGTATAATCAAAGAATTACCAGGAGACGAGAAAAGTGGAGAATAAAAAAAAAATAGATAATTATGCAATGAATTTCGGACCTCAGCATCCAGCTGCACATGGTGTATTAAGGCTTGTATTAGAATTAGATGGTGAAGTAGTAGAAAGGGCAGACCCACATATTGGTCTTTTACACAGAGGAACAGAAAAACTTATTGAAAATAAAACATACATTCAAGCTATTCCTTATTTTGATAGACTTGACTATGTTTCACCAATGTGTCAAGAACATGCATTTGCTCTGGCTGTGGAAAAATTGATGAATATTAATGTTCCCTTAAGAGGGCAATATATTAGAGTTTTATTTTCAGAAATAACAAGAATTCTTAATCATATTTTGAATTTAACCACATTCGCTCTTGATGTTGGTGCTATGACTCCATTTTTATGGTTATTTGAAGAAAGAGAAATTTTGATGGAATTCTATGAAAGAGTATCAGGTTCAAGATTACATGCTGCTTATTTTAGACCTGGAGGTGTTCACAGAGATTTGCCTTCTGGTTTAACAGATGACATTAAAATTTTCTGTAAAAACTTTCCAAAGAAAGTTGATGATCTCGAGAGATTACTGGAAAATAATAGAATTTTTCGACAAAGAACTATTGATATAGGTAAAATTAATACTAAAGATGCTCTTGAAAGAGGTTTTACTGGTCCGAGCTTAAGAGCTACTGGTATTCCATGGGATTTAAGAAAATCTGAACCATATGAGGTTTATGAAAATATGGAATTTAGCATACCTACAGGAACAAATGGTGACTGTTTTGAGCGGTTTTTAGTTCGAGTGGAGGAAATGAGGCAGTCAGTAAAAATAATTGAACAATCTATAGAGCAATTACCTCAAGGAGAATGTGTTAGTCAAGATCCTAAGATAACGCCTCCAAAGAGGAGTAAAATGAAAACTTCAATGGAGTCTTTAATAAATCATTTTAAGCTTTTTACCGAGGGTTTTCATGTTCCATCAGGAGAGACGTATACTTGCGTAGAAGCTCCTAAGGGTGAATTTGGTGTATATTTAGTTTCTGATGGAACTAACAAACCATATCGGTGTAAGATAAGGGCTCCTGGGTTTCCACTACTTCAAGCTACAGAATTTTTATCTAAAGGACACATGTTAGCTGATTTAGTTGCTATTGTGGGAAGCTTAGATATTGTATTTGGGGAGATTGATAGGTAAATGAGTTCTATTTTTAAAAAATTTGCAAATGATGATGAGCAGCCATCCAGTTTTGAATTTAGTTCGGAAAATAAAAAAAGAGCTTATCAAATAATAAAACAATATCCAAAAAACTATAAAGAAAGCTGTATAATGCCTTTCCTCACCCTTGCTCAAAATCAGTCTGGAGGTTGGATTCCAAAGAAAGCAATGGAGTATATTTCCAGTTTTTTGAATGTTTCTGAGATGAGGGTTTTAGAATTAGCAACTTTTTATTCAATGTATAATTTATCTCCAATTGGAAAGTTTCATATAGAAGTTTGTACTACTACTCCATGTATGTTGAGAGGAGCTGAAAAAATACTTGAAAAATGTGAGAAAAATCTAAATTTAAAAAATGGTAATATTAGTGATAGTAAACAATTTTCAATTTCTGAGGTAGAGTGTCTTGGTGCATGTGTTAATGCACCAGTTGCAAAAATTGGAAGTCATTATTATGAAGATTTAAGTGAGGAAATTATGACAGATTTATTAGAAAGACTAAAATCTGGTAAAAAAATTGAAAAAGGTTCACAGATTAATAGAAGAGGTTCTGAACCAACAAACAAGAGTAGTTAAAATGATAAATAAAAAAGATATAATATTTTCTAATTTACATAGAAATTTTAGCCCAGAGCTAATTAGTTCAAAAAAAAGAGGTGATTGGATTAACACGAAAAAAATATTGTCTATGGGCAGAGATAAAATTGTAGAAGAAATAAAAGATTCTGGTTTAAGAGGTAGGGGTGGTGCTGGTTTTTCGACTGGAATGAAATTTAGCTTTATGCCAAAAAGTGTAACACGACAACACTATCTGGTTATTAATGCTGATGAAGGGGAACCTGGAACATGTAAAGATAGAGACATTATAAGAAATGAACCACACAAACTTTTAGAAGGTTGCTTGATTGCTGGCTATAGTATAGGTGCAAAGGTTTGTTATATATATATAAGAGGAGAATTTAACGAAGAAATTAATATTTTGTCTAAAGCAATTGATGACGCCTATAAAAATAAATTAATTGGTAAGAATGCATGTGGTTCAAACTGGGATTTTGATATTTATATTCATGAAGGAGCAGGGGCATATATTTGTGGCGAAGAAACAGCTTTAATAGAAAGCATTGAAGGAAAAAAAGGTCAACCAAGACTTAAACCGCCATTTCCAGCTAATGTTGGTTTATTTGGAGAACCAACAACTGTAAACAATGTAGAAACAATAGCGGTAATTCCGACTGTGTTAAAGAGAGGGTCATCCTGGTTTGCATCATTAGGAAGAAAAAATAATACTGGTACAAAAATTTTTTGTATTTCAGGACATGTAAATAAGCCGTGCAATGTTGAGGAAGAGTTGGGTGTTTCTTTAAAAGAACTTATTCAAAAATATGCTGGTGACGTAATAGGAGGATGGAATAATCTTTTGGCTGTTATTCCAGGTGGTTCATCTGTGCCACTGATACCTAAACATATTTGTGATAAAATAAATATGGATTTTGATTCATTAAAAGAAGTTGGATCTGGCTTAGGAACTGCTGGAGTTATTGTAATGAATAAACAAACAAATATAGTTAAAGCTATAGCAAGACTTTCAAGCTTTTACAAACATGAATCATGTGGGCAGTGCACTCCTTGCAGAGAAGGCACAGGTTGGTTAATGCGTATGATGAACAGAATAGTTAGTAATGAAATTACAGTTGAAGAATTAGATTTACTTGAAGAAGTTACCCATCAAATAGAGGGACATACTATTTGCGCACTAGGAGATGCAGCAGCTTGGCCAATTCAAGGTCTTCTTAAACATTTTAAAAATGAAATTATAGATATTATTAATAATAAAAATAGATTCGTTGCATAAAGTGCCAAAAATTAAAATAGATAATAGAACTGTTGAAGTTGAAGATGGATTAACAATTTTGCAAGCTTGCGAGAGTATTGGTATTGAAATTCCAAGATTCTGTTATCATGAAAGGTTGTCAATAGCTGGGAATTGCAGAATGTGTTTAGTTGAAATGGAAAATTCAAACAAACCTGTAGCCTCCTGTGCTATGCCCGTTTCTGAGGGTATGAATATTAAAACTCAAAGTAAATTTGTTGAAAAAGCTAGAAATGGAGTAATGGAATTTTTATTGATTAATCATCCTTTGGATTGTCCTATTTGTGATCAAGGAGGTGAATGTGATTTACAAGATCAAGCGATGGCTTATGGAAAAGGATTTAGTAGATTTATTGAAGATAAACGAGCAGTAAAAGAAAAGAATCTTGGCCCTCTAATTAAAACTCATATGACAAGGTGTATTCACTGTACAAGATGCGTGAGGTTCGCAGAAGAAGTTGCAGGAGTTAATCAATTAGGAACAATTGGAAGAGGAGAGGATACGGAAATAACTACATTTTTAGAAAAAAGTATAGATTCTGAAATGTCAGCAAATATCATAGATTTATGTCCTGTAGGAGCATTAACTTCTAAACCTTATGCTTATATCGCTAGACCATGGGAATTAAAAAAAACTGATAGTATAGATGTAATGGATGCTGTTGGAAGTAGTGTAAGGTTTGACACTAAAGGAGATAAAATAATGAGAGTTCTTCCAAGAATTAATGAATCTATAAATGAGGAGTGGATATCTGACAAAACTAGATTTGCATATGATGGTTTATTATCACAAAGACTTAATAAAGGTTATCTTAGGATAAATAATAAACTTGTTGAGATTAGTAATAATGAGATAGTTAAAGTTTTATCCGAAAAAATATTAAATACAAATAAAAATAGAATAGGAGCAATATTAGGAAATATAGTTGACTGTGAGACAGTTTTTTCATTTAAGTCTTTTTTAGAAAAAATTGGTTGTTTTAATTTTGATTGTAGGCAGGATAATGCTTTTTTTATACCTGATGATCGTTCTTCATATATTTTTAATTCGCAAATTTCAGCTATAGAGGATTCTGATCTTTGCTTGCTTATTGGAAGTGATCCTAAGATAGAAGCTCCCATATTAAACGCTAGGATCAGAAAACGTTATATGAATAGTGATAAAAACTATATTGTTGGCAAAATAGGAGCCACGTCAAAATTAAATTATAAAACAATTAGTATTGATGAAAATCCAAATATTCTTTACGATATTTTAGATGAAAAACATAGTTTTTCTAAATACCTAAAAAATTCTAAAAATCCATTATTTATTGTCGGACAAGGTGCACTATGTAGAGATGATTCTAAAGAAATTTTTAATGTTTCTAAAAAAATCTATGAGAAATATTCCAATAATAAAAATTGGAATGGTTTTAATGTTCTTCAAACCTTTGCAGGCAGAGCTGGGTCTTTAGATGTTGGTTTTTATAATTCGAAGAAATTAAATTTAAATATTTTACAAATGGCGAATAAAGGAGAATTAGACTTATTATATTTATTTGAAGCAGATGAAATTAATCTAAATAATTTAGATAAAAATGTATTTGTCGTTTACCATGGACATCATGGAGATAATGGTGCACAAAAAGCTGATCTTATTATACCATCTCCTTGTTATACTGAAAAAGAAGGAATATTTGTTAATATTGAAGGTAGACCTCAAATATCTGCACAACTCAGGAAACCACTTCCAAATGTTAACGAATCTTGGCTGTTTTTTAACCAAGTTTGCAAAAATTTAAACTTGAAATTAGATTTCAAAAGTTTCACCGATTTAAGAAATATGCTTTTTGAGCAATATCCACATTTAGAAAATATTGACTCTATTAAAAAAAATAGTTTAACAAAATCAAAAAAATCAAAGAATAGGATTTCAAATTTAATATTAAAGTCAAATATAGAAAATTTTTATATGACTGATTCTGTTAGTAGATTATCAAAAGTTATGGCAAGCTGCTTAAAAAATAAAAGGTAAGTGAACTTGGGAGAAAATGTTTTTTTTGATCTTTTAATAATAATACTTAAGATTATTATTATTATAGCACCCTTGATGGTTTTTATTGCTTATTTAACTTTTTTTGAAAGAAAGGTTATTGGAGCAATTCAGCTTAGAAAAGGTCCAAATGTTGTTGGTCCTTTTGGGCTTTTTCAGCCATTCGCAGATGGAATAAAGCTTTTAACTAAAGAAACAATTCTTCCACAAAATTCAAATAAAATTCTTTTCCTTTTTTCTCCTATGTTAACATTTACATTAGCATTGTTGGCATGGGCAGTAATACCAATAGATTATGGAATAGTTTTATCAAATATTAATGTGGGAATTTTATATATATTAGCAGTTTCTTCATTAGGAGTTTATGGAATTATTATGGCAGGATGGTCAAGTAATTCGCGTTATGCATTTTTAGGTGCATTAAGATCTGCAGCTCAAATGATTTCTTATGAGGTATCTATTGGT
>NZFI01000037.1:0-13050 GCA_002690595.1 Rickettsiales bacterium | reverse complement strand
TAAAGAGGAAATTAATTAAAAAATATTCTAATTGTAAATTTTACTCTGATTTAAGCAAAGTAAAAATTGAAGATTTCAATATAGTTGTTTTATGTGTTAAGCCTAATGACAGTAAAAAAATAATTAAGACTATTTCTGGTTCTCTAAAAAAACCCCAGTGTTTTGTTTCATTGGTTGCAGGACTTAAGATTAAATCTATTTACTCTTTATTAAATAATAATAATAATAATATATTTAGAATAATGCCAAATATTTTTGCTTCTGTGAATTCTAGTTCAACTGCTATTTTCTGTAACTCAAGAGTTAAAAAAAACTTTAAAAATAAAGTAGAAAAATTATTTGAATATATTGGAAAAACTATTTGGCTTGAAAAAGAAAATGATTTAGATTTTTTTACTGCACTTTATGGAGGTGGACCAGCTTATATATTCTCTTTTTTAGATATTTTGACCAAAATTTCAGAAAAAAAAGGTTTAAGCCATGAAAATTCAAGAAGTTTAGTGCTAGAATTAATTTTTGGAACTGCAAATTACTTAAAAAATATTGATAAAAAGAAAAGCTTTAATTCAATGTTGAAAATTGTAGCAAGCAAAGGAGGTACTACTGAAGAAGCTTTAAAACACTTGAATCAACAAAAGTCTTTTTTTAATTTAGTAAATTCAGCTATAAAGAAAGCTTCATTAAAATCAAAAAAGATTAGTAAAAGTTTTGATTAATCTTTTTATTTTTGCTTATAAGGTATTGGTATAATTATTCTAAAACAAGAACCTTTATATCTTGATTTTTTTACTAATATTCTTCCATTTATTTTAGAAATTATTTCTTTGGCAATGCTTAAGCCAAGACCAGAACCAACGTAATTTAGGTTTCTAGATGCGTCTATTTTGAAAAAGGGTTTAAAAATTTTGTTTTTAATATTATCAGGGATGCCTGGTCCATCATCCTCAACATCAATAATTAATTTTTTTTTTTCTATTTTACCTGTTACCAATATTTTTTCTCCAAACTTACATGCATTATTTAAAATATTTGAAAAAATTCTTGATAGATTATTTTCACTTAAAGAAACCATTATTTTTGGATTACACTCAAGTTCTATTATTATTTTCTTGAAAGATTTTTTTGAAGATTCAATAATTTCATAAAGAAAGTTTTTAAGATTTAATTTTTTAATTTTAAATGAATTATCAGCATTTTTTGAATATTGAAGATATTCACTAATTAAAATTTCCATAGAATTAACATCTTTCTTTATTTTTTTTATATCTGATAAATTTGAAGCAAGCTCTAACTGCAATTTGATTCTTGTTAAAATAGTTCCAAGATCATGTGAAATTCCAGCAAGGAAATTTGTTCTATTTTTAATTTGGTTTTGTATTCTTCTTTTCATTTTAATAAAAGTCTTACCTGCCAATTTTATTTCAATAGCTCCTTCAGGTTTAAATGTTCTTGAATCTTCACCCATTCCAAATTCCTCAGAATATTTTGCTAATCTAGTTATAGCTCTGACTTGTATTCTCATAAATAAAAATGCAATGAGTGAAAGTAAAATAGAAGAAAATATGACCCATAAAAAAAGAATTAATGGAGTCTCACTTACTAAATATTTTTTTGGTAATGAAAGTTCTAAGATTTCATTATTTATAAATATAAAAACTAAAACCTCATCTTTTTTGAAGCTAACTCGCAAATCCTGATTAATTCTACTTTTTAAAGTATTAACTATATTGTGTTGAACAAAACTAATTAATTTTTGTTCTTCTTGAGAAGAGTATTTTTCAATTACTTTTGCTTTTATATTAAGATTTTTAATCAAATCTTTAGATATTTTATTATTATTATTTATATAGTTTTCTATTACTAAATTAATTTGATTACTTGCAATATTTGCAAATCTAGTTGTAATCTTCTCCCAATGACGATCATAAAAAAGAAAAATCGCAAGACATTGTATACATATCAATGGAAGAAAAAATATAATAAGTAGTCTTCCTAGAATTTTTTTTGGAAGAAATTTTTTTATATTAAACATCATAATCACTCTTTAATGTGTATCCCTTTCCTCTGACTGTTTTTAAAAAAGAACTTCCGTCTTGATTTTCTATCTTTTTTCTCAGTCTTGCTATGAAAACGTCAACAGTTCTAGTGTTATTATTCATATTTAAATTTGATGCAATTTTTTCTCTACTAATCGGAGTGTTTAAATTTTTACTGAGAAACTTGAGGATCAAACATTCTTTATCAGTTAATTTGATTAATTCTTTTTCTTTTCTTAATTCATTTAGGTTTAGATCGAATTCATAGTCTCCAAAAATTACTTTTTGATTAATTTTTGCTGTAATTCTTGGAGATAGTAATTTGTTGATTCTAAGAATTAATTCAATTGGTTCGAATGGTTTAACAAGATAATCATCACAACCTATTTTGTATGTTTTAATTTTTTTTTCAATTCCACTTAATGCTGATAACATTAATACAGGAGTTCTAATATTTTTTTTTCTAAAACTTTCTAAAAAGCTTATACCATCAACTTTGGGCATCATAATGTCTAATATGATTAAATCAAATGTATAGAAATTAATTAATTTTTCTGCTTCAATTGCATTTGGAGAAGAAGAAACTAGAAAATTATTTTTAATAAGGAATTTTGAAATAAGTTTTCTTATTTTATCATCATCATCAATACATAAAATATGTGGATTTTTTATAAACTTAGATTTCATTAACAAAAAAAAATAGGTTATAATATAAAGTTATTATTAAGTTATTTAATTTTAACTATTGAAAGTAAATTATGCAATTAATCCCTTTTGATAAAAGAGATGGTTTTATATGGATGAATGGAAAGTTTTGTGATTGGGGACAAGCTAAAGTTCATATTTTAAATCATGGTCTACATTATGCAAGTTCAGTTTTTGAAGGAATTAGAGTTTATAATAAAAAAATTTTTAAGTTAGATGATCATATTCAAAGATTAATTGATTCAGCAAATATTTTAGATTTATCTATTCCTTTTACAAAAGAGCAAATCATAGAATCGACAATTGAAATAGTTAAAAAACAAGAAATTATTAACGGATATATTCGACCAATTGTTTGGAGAGGAAGTGAAATGATGGCTATATCAGCTAAAAATGCTACTACAAATATTGCTGTTGCAGCTTGGGCTTGGCCATCTTATTTTTCACCTGAACAAATTTTAAAAGGAATTAGAATGACCACATCAGAGTGGTCAAGGCCTTCACCCAAATCTGCACCAACTGATAGTAAAGCTGCTGGTTTATATATGATTTGCTCTTTAAGTAAACATAAAGCAGAATCAAAAGGTTTCGATGATGCTCTAATGCTGGACTATAGAGGATATATAGCTGAAGCTACAGGGGCTAATATTTTTTTTATTAAAGAAAAAAAACTAATTACTCCAAAAGCAGATTGTTTTTTAAATGGTATAACACGACAAACAGTAATTGAAATCGCAAAAAAACTTGATATTACAGTTGAAGAAAAACATTTAGAACCAATCTTTATGAAAAACTGTGATGAAGCTTTTTTAACTGGAACAGCAGTTGAAATAACACCAATTCAAAGTATTGATGAATATAGCTTTAAAAATAGAACTATAATTAAGATATTAATGAAAGAATTTCAAAATTTAGTAAATAATATTTAATCTAAATATTTCTTTGATCTTTTTATATCTTCGCTTTTTTGCGACAACCAAAAATCTCCATTAGTTGTTTTTTCTTTTTTCCAAAATGTTGCTTTTACCTTTAACCAATCAATAATATATTCCAATGATTCTATACTATCTTTTCGGTGGTCAGAAGCTGTTAAGATTAATACTATATTTTCACCAATTCTAATTTTTCCAAACCTATGTATAATGAGTAAATCGTTAATAGCCCATTTTTCCTTAGCTTTTTTTATACATTTCAATAATTGAATTCTTGTCATTTTTTCGTAATGTTCAATATAAATTGATTTTACATTACCTAAAACAGAATCTTTTCTTACTTTTCCTAAAAAAGTTGAAATAGCTCCTGAATACTTGTTTTTCTCAGAAAAAATTGATAATTCAGCTGATATATTAAAATTTTCCTTTTGTATTCTTATTATATCAACCTCCAGTTACAGGCGGAAAAAAAGCTAATTCGTCAGTATTAGTAACAATTTTGTCAAAATCTACGAAATTACAATTTACTGAGCACTTAATATTTTCTAAATTTTTGAATGCTCTATTATATTTTTCATCTTTGAGTTTTAGTAGTTCGATAATTTGAACTACTGAATGATTTTTATTAATTGATAATGTTTCATGATCAATTCCAATAATTTGTCTTATATTAGCAAAGTAAATAATTTTCAATTTAAGAGGTCCTCATATCTATAGAATTTTAATATATCACCTTTTTTTATAAGTTGAAATTTGTCATCCAATTCAATAATTCCCTCAGTATTAGAAATAGATGATAAAATACCTGATCCTTGCTTGTTAAATTTTATTAGTTCTAAATTATTTTTAGTTCTTTTTATTGAACCTCTTATCCATTCAGTTCTCCCTTTTTTTTTTTTAAAATCAAACCCAGAAGGAATTTTATTGTATGACACAGGAAATTGAATTCTTCCATTAAGTCTAAATGTGAAATCTAAAACAAACATAAAGAAAGTAATTATAACTGCTACAGGATTACCAGGCAATCCAAAAAAAGGTACATTATTAATATTTCCAAAAGCTATTGGTCTGCCGGGTTTAACAGCTATTCTCCAAAATTTTAAAGATCCAATTTCACTAATAACTTCTATTATTTTATCTGTTTTACTAGAAGAAATTCCGCCAGTAGTTATTATTAAATCGTATTTAAGTGTTGCATTTAATAGTTTTTTTTTTGATTCGTTATAGTCATCTTTAACTATACCTAAATCAAAAACTTCACATCCTATTCTTTTAAATAATGCTAAAAGTGTAATTTTATTACTATCAAAAATTTGAATTGAATTTTTTTTTGTTTTACTCCCTGATAGTTCGTCTCCAGTTGAAAAAATTCCAACTTTTACTTTTTTAAAGACTTTAACTTTGATTTTGCCGACTGAAGCAATCAGACCAAGGTCTACAGATCTTATTTTTCGACCTTTTTTTAAGATAATACTCTTTTTTTTAATATCTTCACCAAAGATTCTTATATTTGAACCTTTAATTATATTTTGTGATATCTCAACAAAACCATTCTTATAATTACAATCTTCATTCATTAACACTGTGTCTATGACCAGTGATTTGGATGATGGAATCATTGCTCCAGTATATATTTGTATAGCTTCACCCGATGAAATTTTTTTTTTAAAAGGTTGGCCAGGTTTAGCGCTACCAACAATTTTGAAAACTTTTATTTTTTTCTTTAAAAAATCTTCAAAATTTATTCCGAAACCATCTACTGCTGAATTATCAAATGGAGGTATATTGAAATTAGATAATAAGTCTTCAGCCAAAATCCTATTTTCACTTTCTTCAATGCTTATTACTTCAACTTTTTTTTTCTTCGTAAAATTTTTTATGGTTCTAGCTAATTTTTTCTTAGCATCTGCAACACTTATTAATTTAAAACTTGGTTTGAAACAGTCATTATTTTTCATTTTTTTTTTTTATTTCAAAATAGTTAATAATAAAGTTAGATATTTCTTTTGTTTTATTAAAAGAAAAATTTGGTAGTCGTGTCTTTAATATCTCTTCATTTAATTTGTCATAAATTATAGCAATTGTTGAAGAATTTTTTTTATGGATTAAAGGTTTTTGTAGTTTATTATTAAAAACTTCGAGTTTTGGGATTTTGCTATTTTTAAAACCTTCAATTAGAAGTATGTCAGTATCTTTAGAAAATTTATTTATTAAATATTCAATTGTGTAATTTTTATTTTCATTCCCTCTATGTATTAAAGTCCAATTATTTCCACCTCCAACTAATACTTCTCTAGCACCAGACTTTGAATGATTAAAGCTATCTTTCCCCTTTTTATCTATTTCAATATTATGATGGGTATGTTTTAATGTTGAAACAGAAAGATTGTTCTTTGTAAAAAACTTTATTAACCTGCATACAAGGTCAGTTTTACCACTTCCACTCCAACCACATATTCCTAAAACTATCATTGATTAAAAACTTTTAAGATTATCTTTAAAATATATATATCCAGTATAGATAGTTAGGATTGATGCAAATGTTAATCCTATTTCACCAATCAATGATGTATGATTTATCAATGCAAAATCATTCCCTATTATTATAAAACCTAAAGAAAACATTTGTATTAAAGTTTTTAATTTAGATAAATTAGTAACATTGATATGAGTTTTTGTTTTAGAAAAAAATTCTCGAAGACCAGATACTAATATTTCTCTTATTATTATAATTAACGAGGGATATATGAAAAAACCACTAATTTTATCTATTGCTACTAAAATAAAAATTACTGAGATTACGAGTATCTTATCAGCAATAGGATCAAAAAACTTTCCAAAATTTGTTTCAATATTATATTTCCTTGCAAGATATCCATCTAAAAAATCACTTAGTCCAGCAAAAGCATATAATATTAAAGCAATCCAATTAAAAAAAGAATTTTGTGGTAAAAGACATATTATAATAATCGGAATACATACAATTCTAAATAAAGTAAGATAATTTGGAATATTTGATAGTTTAATCATTTTCATTAAATTCATTATATATTTTTCTAGCAATAACCTTTCCAATTCCAGGAGTATTTTCTAAATCTCTTATTCCAGCAGTTTTTATATTTTCAATTGAACCAAAGTATGACAACAATTTTTTTTTATTTTTACTTCCAATTCCAGGTATTGGATCGAAAATAGAATTTTTAATCTCATTTTTTCTCTTGTATCTTTGTGATGAAATTGCAAATCTATGAGCTTCATCACGAAGCCTTTGAAGGAAAAATAAAATTTTATCATTTTTAAAAATTTTTTTTTTTGTATCAGCATAAAAAATAGTTTCATTTCCTGCATTTCTATTCTCACCCTTTGCAATTGACATAATAAAAATATTACTTAATTTACTCTCTTTTAAAACTCTTTCTGCAATATTTAGGTGACCTTTTCCTCCATCAATTAGAATCAGCTCAGGAAGATTATTTTTCCAAGCTGACTTTGAGCTTTTTATTTTATTTGAAAACCTTCTTCTTAAAACTTGCTCCAACATTAAATAATCATCAAAAGAATTTTTTTCAGGAACTGAAATATTAAATTTTCTATAACTTTCTCGGCTGAATCTATTTCCTTCAAAAACAATCATTACACCTACAGGATTTGAACCACTTAAATGACTATTATCATAAACTTCTATTCTATTAGGAATTATTTTTAAGTTAAAGGTATTAGATAATTCTTTAATTAATTCTTGCCCTTTTTTTTTATTATTTTCATTTTTCTTGATTGAGAACTTAATATTTTCCTCAACCATTTTTATTAAATCAAATTTCTTACCTTTTTGTGGAGAATATATTTTGACTTTTTTTTTTTTATTTTTTTTAATAGCTGATTCAATTAAAGAGCTATTTTCAATTTTTTTATTTAGAACAATAACATTAGGTGGGGTATGACTATAATAAAAAAGAGTTAAAAAATCTTCTAATATTGCGTTTGAACTTTTTTCATCATGATTTTCAAAGATAAATTCTTTATTGCCTAAGTTCTTTCCATTTCTAAAAAAAAAGTTTTGTATGTAAATAGTATCAATTTTTTTGATAACACAAATAATATCAAAGTTTTGATTTTCTCCAATTGAAGAATATTGTTCTTGGGAAATCTTCGAAAGCGCCTTAATTCTATCTCTAAATAAAGCTGCTTCTTCATATTTTTGTTTAAAACTAGCAATATTCATCTTAGAAACTAAATTATCTCTTATTTTTGTATCTTTACCCTTTAAAAAGAGTTTAGCTTGCTGAACTAATTCGTTGTATTCAATATTATTAATATTTTTTGTACATGGAGCTGAACATCTTTTGATTTGAAATAATAGACATGGTTTTTTTCTATTTGAAAAATACGAATCAGAGCAGGTTCGAAGTAAAAAACCTTTTTCAAGAATAGTCATTACTTTTTCAACTGAATTTACACTCGCAAAAGGACCAAAATAAAAATTATTCTTATCTCTACTACCTCGAAATTTTTGGAGTCTAGGCCACTTATGATTATTAGAGATCATAATGAAAGGAAAACTTTTGTCATCAATTAGCCTAATATTAAAAATAGGCTTATATTTTTTAATTAGATTACTTTCTAATATTAGTGCATCTATTTCTGTGTGTGTTTTAATAAATTTTAAATTATCTAGATTTCCTACAAGTCTTTTTATCCTATTAGAAAGTATATTAAAATTTAGATAAGAACTTAATCTATTATTAATATTTTTAGCTTTGCCAATATACAAAATTTCTTTTTTTTTATTTAAGAATTGATAAATACCTGGTCCTTTTGGACAATGTTCTAAGGAACTTTTTATTTTGCTTAAACCTTTTTTAAAATTTATTGGCATATTTTCAATTTTCATTTTTAGAATTATTATTTAATTTTAATATACAAGTTCTTCAAAAGAAATACTATCCACTAAAACTGTGGATAACCTTGTTAATATAAGTTGTTTAAATCTTTGACCTCTAATAAATATAAGGGTTTTAATAAAATGATTAAAAAATAGGCAATTCTCTAAGTTATTGAATTTAATGTATATTTCTTGACTTTATGATTTTTTTACAAAGAATTATTTATAATTATACATTAAGTAAGTCCAAAAAATTTTTCAAAACTAAGTGTGAACAACTTTAAAGCTGTCAAGCTTTTTTTTTAATCATCTATAAATTTCTTAGAATTTGTATTAGCCCAGCCCATGTTTTGTCCACTATCTAATAAAATTATTTGACCTGTAACGGAATCACTTGAAATTAAAAAATTTATTGCAGAATTAATCTCATCTAGATTCACTTGTTTTTTTAATGGAGTTCTATTAATTTGTTGTCTGAACTGCAGTTCTGATTGCCTTTCACTTCTCAAGGTTGGACCAGGGCCAATGGCATTAACTCTAACTTTAGGTGCTAGTGATAAAGCAAGACTTTTAGTTAGAGTGTAAAGTCCTGATTTACTAATCGTATATGAAGTAAAGTATGGCGTAATATTTAGTACTCTTTGATCTATAATATTTATAATATTGCCTTTATTTTTTAGATTCTCTACGAAAAATTTTGATAAAAAGAAAGGTGCTTTTAGATTAATGCTAATATGTTTGTCAAAACTTTCATTACTAGATAATTTAAGTGAATCGTATTCAAATACTGATGCATTATTAATTAAAATATCTACTCCATTGAAGAATGAGACGATTTTTTTAAACCATATATCTAAACCTGAAATATTTTGTAAATTTAGTCTAAAAATTTCAGAGCTAATACCAAATTTTTCTACTTTGCTTTTTAATAATTCAGCATCTCTTTTGGATTTATTGTAATGTATTGCAATATTATATCCTTTTTTCGCAAGGTTAATTGCCATAGCATTTCCAATTCTTTTTGATGCACCAGTAATTAATACTGTTTTTCTTTTCTTCATTAATTTTTAATCCCTAAATCATTTTTTTGTAATTTATTAATTTCATCTCTTATTTGTGCTGCTTTTTCAAAGTTCAAATTTTCAGCATTTTCTAACATTTGTTTCTTCAGTTCTTTGATATGATTCAATAAATTCTTCCCTATTAAATTTTTATTTTTTTTATTTTTTAATGACTTTTCGTTTTTCTCTTCAAGAATATCTAATATTTTCCTATTAGTAGATCTAGGGATAATATTATTTTTTTTGTTATAAATTACTTGTTTTATCCTTCGTCTATCAGTTTCATCCAGAGCTGTAGTTATTGATTTTGTTTTTTGATCAGCGTAAAGTAAAACTCTACCTTCAACGTTTCTAGCTGCTCTACCAATTGTTTGTATTAATGAAACACGAGATCTAAGAAAACCCTCTTTATCTGCATCTAAAATTGCTACTAATCCACATTCAGGAATATCTAGACCTTCACGTAAAAGGTTAATTCCCACTAGAACATCAAACTCTCCCAATCTTAAACTCCTAATTAGCTCTATTCTCTCAATTGCATCAATATCTGAATGCATATATCTTGCTGAAATATTAAGTTCTGTCATATACTCTGTTAAATCCTCTGCCATTCTTTTTGTTAATGTTGTAACTAGAATACGTAGTTTTTTTTTAATTACATTTTTACATTCTTCAATTAAGTCTTCTACTTGATTTTTTGCAGGTCGTATTTCGCACTCAGGCTCAATTAAACCGGTTGGTCTTACTAATTGTTCTGTAATAATACCATTAGTTTTATTTAATTCCCAAGGACCTGGTGTTGCAGATACATATATAGTTTGTCCCTTAAACTTTAACCATTCTTCAAACATAAGAGGTCTATTATCTTTACAGGAGGGCAATCTAAATCCATGTTCTGATAATGTTGATTTTCTTGACCTATCGCCTTTAAACATTCCACCAATCTGAGGAATTGTTACGTGAGATTCATCAATAAATAAAATTATATTTTCAGGTAGATACTCAAAAAGTGTTGGTGGTGGTTCACCTTCTGATCTTCCAGTTAAATGCCTAGAATAATTTTCAATACCAGAACATCCACCAGTTGCAATCATCATTTCAATATCAAATTTTGTTCTTTGTTCAATTCTTTGAGCTTCAAGATGCTTTTTATTACTCTCAAAAAATTTTATTCTATCATTTAATTCAATTTTTATAGATTCAATCGCCTTTGTTAACGAAGGTTTGGGGGTAACATAATGACTATTAGCAAATACTATAACTTGATGTAGCTTAGAATAGATTTTTCCAGTCAAAGGATCAAACTCAAAAATTTCCTCAACTAAATCTGAAAAAAAAGAAATTCTCCATGCTTTATCTTCAAGATGTGCAGGAAAGATTTCTAAAATATCTCCTCTGTTTCTAAAAGTTCCTCTTATAAAATTATTATCATTTCTTTTGTATTGAAGTTCTACTAATTTTTTTTTAAGTTTTTCTCGATCAATTTCCTCATTTTTTTTAATTTTTAAAGTCATTGAATAGTAGGACTCTGCAGAACCAATACCATAAATACATGAAACACTCGCAACAATAATAGTATCTGTTCTTTCTAGTAATGCTCTAGTAGCAGAATGCCGCATTCTATCAATTTGTTCATTTATAGAAGATTCTTTTTCAATATAGGTGTCAGACCTTGGTACGTATGCTTCAGGTGTATAATAATCATAATAAGAAACAAAATATTCGACAGCATTTTTAGGAAAAAAATTTTGCATTTCACTATAGAGTTGTGCTGCTAGTATTTTGTTTGGTGCAAAAATAAGAGCCGGTCTTTGTAGTTTATTAATAATATTTGCCATAGTAAAAGTTTTACCTGAACCAGTTACACCCAGAAGCACTTGGTCTGATATATTTTCTTCAAGACCTAAAGATAATTTATCAATAGCTTCCCTTTGATCCCCAGCTGGTGAAAAATCACTATTTATTATAAATTTTTTCTTGTTATTTAAATTTATTAAGGGTTTAATTTTTTGTAAATAAACATTCATTTTTATACCAATTTCTGAAACAATATATATAATTGAAAAGTTAAGTCTTTAATTTTTTTTCTAATAGTTTTTTTATGTCAATTTTATCTCAAAAATTAAATAGTTTTAAACCATCATTAACAGTAAAAATAAGTCAAAAAGCAAGAGAATTAAAATTACAAGGAAAACAAATTATAAGTTTAAGTTCAGGTGAACCAGATTTCGATACACCGAAACATATAAAAGAACAAGCGATAAGATCTATTAATAAAGGTTTTACCAAATATACTGCAGTAGACGGAATAATAGAACTTAAAGAAGCAATAAAAGAAAAGTTTATTAATGAAAATAAAATTAACTATGCTACTGATCAGATAACTGTTGGAGCAGGCGGTAAACACGTAATATATAATTTATTTATGTCAACTCTTAACAATTTAGATGAGGTTATAATTCCCTCTCCATATTGGGTTTCATATCCTGATATTGTTTCCTTGTGTGGAGGGTTCCCAAGAATAGTTAAAACTAATATTAAAAATAATTTTAAGTTAACGCCAGACAAATTAGAAGAGAATATTAATGAAAAAACTAAATGGCTTATTATTAATTCTCCTTCAAATCCGACCGGTGCTGTTTATTCCAAGGATGAACTATTAGAATTATCAAAAATTTTATTAAAATATAAACATGTTTGGATTTTAACTGACGATATTTATGAACATTTAATTTATGATAAATATGAATTTCTTAACATTTTGAATATTGAACCTAAATTATTTGATAGAACTTTTATTGTTAATGGTGTTTCAAAAGTCTTTTCTATGACTGGATGGAGAATTGGTTATGGTGCAGGTCCAGAAATAATAGTTAAGTCAATTTCAAAAATTCAATCTCAAAGCACTACTAATCCGTGTTCAATAAGTCAAATGGCTGCTTTAACAGCATTGAATTCTAAAAAATTATTTTTAAATGAATGGTTGAGTGAGTTTATTCAAAGAAGAAATTTTGTTGTTGATTATCTAAATAAAATTGATGGCCTTAATTGTTTAATGCCGCAGGGAGCATTTTATGTTTTTGTATCATGCTCTGGGTTAATTAATAAAAAAACTCCCAATGGGAAAAAAATCATGAATGATATTGATTTTGCAGATTATCTTATAGAATATGCTGGTGTTGCAGTTGTTCCTGGATCAGCATTTGGTAGTTCTCCTTATTTTAGAATTTCGTATGCTGCCTCTATGAAATTATTAACTAATGCATGTGAAAAAATTTATCATGCAATATCTTTAATCAAAGATTAGTGAAAATTCTTATTTATGGCACTGGGGGTATTGGAGGTTTTATAGGAACATTCCTGCTTAAAACTAATCATGAGATTTTTTTTCTCTCTAGGGGAAAAACTTTAAAAAAACTTGAAAAAAATGGTAT
>NZFI01000036.1:0-15684 GCA_002690595.1 Rickettsiales bacterium | reverse complement strand
TTAATAAATTAATTTCTTTATTTTTTGTATTTTTAAATAACTTAATAATTTCTGCTGTTATTTTAATATTGTCTAGTTTTCTCAAGATTTTAGTTTTCTCAAAAATATTAATTTTATTTTCACATAATTTGATTAAAGTATTATCTGATATTACTTTTTTAGCTGGCACATTTAAATTCATAGCTTCTTTCTCTCTCAATTCAGAGATTTTCTTTAATAAGATTAACTCAATATTAAATTTAGGATTATATCTAATTTTTTTCCATGCTAATTTTTCTTTATTAGAATAAATATTTATATCTAATAATTTTTTATGATATTCAAAAGTCCATTCAAATCTTTTAAACTGATTTAACTTTTCAATGATTTTTTTGTAAACAATATATAAATATTTAACATCATTAAGAGCATATTGAATTTGTCTTTTATTAAGAGGTCTAATTCTCCAATCTAATCTTTGATTTTCTTTTAATAGTTTAATTGCAATATAATCTTTACATAGTTTTTCTAAACTAACTGAAATATCGTAACCTAAGGGTAAAACACCAATTTGAGTATCAAAGATTGGATTTGGTAATTCATTGAATAGATTAAAAAAAATCTCTAAATCTTGTCTAGCAGAGTGAAATACTTTTACAATTTTAGTATTAGATAAAATTTTTTTTAAATAATATAAATCTATTTTTGCTGCAATAAGGTCTATTAAAATAGTTCTCTTTGAATTAGAAATTTGAATTAAACATGGAATAGCTCTATATGTTTTGGTCCAATAAAATTCAGTATCAATTGCAATATATTTATCCTTTTGACATTCTTGATAAAATTGTTTTAACTGACATTTGTTTACTAAAATCACTAATAATAAATATCATTTAAAAATTTTTAAGTAAAATAATTATGAACCAATATAGAACATATACATGCGGAGAAATTTCAACAAAGGACATTGATAATGAAGTAACTATATCAGGTTGGTTAAATAAAAAGAGAGATCATGGTGGATTATTATTTTTAGACATTAGAGATAACTACGGAATAACACAATGTGTAATTGATTCAGAACATCAATTTTTTTCACTTGCTGAATCAACAAGGATTGAAAGTGTTATTAGAATAAATGGAAATGTTGTTAAAAGAACAGAAGAAACAGAAAATAAGAATATTTCAACTGGTGATGTTGAAATTAAAATTAATAAGTTTGAAGTATTAAATGTATCTGAAGTTATTCCTTTTCAAATATCAGTTGAGGATGATGCACCAGAGGAATTGAGATTAAAATATAGATATTTAGATCTTAGAAGAAAGAAATTACACAACAATATAACCATGAGATCAAAAATTATTAATTCAATAAGAAAAAAAATGATTGAAAAAGAATTTCTTGAAATACAAACACCAATATTATCTTCTTCTTCTCCTGAAGGAGCAAGAGACTTTTTAGTACCAAGTCGTTTGAATAAAGGTAAATTTTATGCATTACCACAAGCCCCTCAAATTTTTAAGCAATTACTGATGGTTAGCGGTTTTGATAAGTATTTTCAAATTGCTCCTTGTTTTAGGGATGAGGATGCAAGATCAGACAGATCTCCTGGAGAATTTTATCAATTAGATTTTGAAATGTCCTTTGTTTCTCAAGATGATATTTTCAATGTATTAGAACCAATCCTTTATGAGGTCTTTAATGAATTCTCAGAAAAAAAGGAAATAAGTAATTTTCCTTTCTTAAGAATAAAATATAAAGAATCTATGGAAAAATATGGAACGGACAAACCAGATCTAAGAAACCCACTGGAGGTTATTGATGTTTCAGAGGCTTTTATTAATTCCGGTTTTAAGATTTTTGAAGATAACATAAAAAAAGGTTTTGTTGTAAAATCGATCTCAGTACCTAATTCAGGTTCAAAACCAAGAGCATGGTATGATAAATTAAATAATTGGGCCAGGGAAATGGGTCAAAAAGGTTTAGGGTATATAATTTTTGATAATGGTGATGCAAAAGGGCCTATTGCAAATAACTTAAATAAAGAAAATTTAGCTATTTTAAAAAAATTAATTAATATTAAAGATAAAGATACAGTATTTTTTATTTCAGATAGTAAAAAAATTGCCACTCAATTTTCTGGATTAGCTAGAGAAAAACTGTGTGATGAAATGAACCTGAGAAAACAAAATTGTTTTGAATTTTGTTGGATTGTTGATTATCCTATGTTTGAAGAGAATGAAGAAACAAAAAAGATAGATTTTAGTCATAATCCATTTTCAATGCCTCAAGGTGGAATGGAAAGTTTAAATAAGAAGGATCCTCTTGATATTTTAGCTTGGCAGTTTGATATTGTATGTAATGGAATTGAACTTTCTTCTGGAGCTATAAGAAATCATAAAACAGATATAATGCTTAAAGCATTTGAGATTGCAGGGTATAGTGAAGAAGATTTAAAAAATCAATTCAGTGGAATTTATAATGCTTTTAAATTTGGTGCTCCTCCACATGGTGGTTCAGCTCCTGGAATTGATAGAATAGTAATGTTGTTAACTGATGAGAAAAATTTAAGAGAAGTGGTTGCATTTCCACTAAATCAGCAAGCCCAAGATCTAATGTTAGGATCTCCAAATAAAATAACTGATAAACATTTAAAAGAATTAAATATTATATTAAGAAAGGAAGATGATGAATAAATTATACTATTTTTTTTTATTTTTTGCTTTACTAATTTTCAATGAATCTGTTTATGGTAAGAAAAAAGAGCTCCTATCATATCAGAGTGTTTATGAAATTTCGTTAGATAATTCTAAAGAAAGAAAAAATACTTTTGGTAAACCAGTTATAAAAGAAGCGAATGGAGAACTATTAATGGATTGGTTCAATAATTGTAATTCATGGTCATCAAATCAAAGAATGTTTGTTAATTTTATTAATTCGTCTGGAGTTGGTACTGTGACTGATATTAATTATTCTTTAACTGAAAAAAATAATTCAACTTCAATGGACTTTGCATTGCAAGTTAAAGAGAATAATCTTCTAGTTCAAAGAGTTAATGGAAGAGCTGAAAGAAAGAAAAATATAAATATTCAGTTATTTGATCCAGATGAAAAAAAATTTGCATTTAATAATGATGTTCTTTTTCCACACCAACACCTTAAATTAATTATTGATAAACTTGGGACTGAAAAAAATATTTTTTCGCATAAGTTGTATGAAGGAAGTTTACCTGAAAAATACTTAAATATTTCTACTTTTATTAGTCAAGAAAGTGTAATTAACAAAAGTAAATTTATTCCTAAAGAAATCGATAATGTTTTCTGGGACGTAAGAATGGCATATTATGAAGAAAAAAAGCAAGTGCCAGAAATGGAATTAACTTTGAAATTAAATAGACAGGGAGTAATTACTTTTTATAAATATGATTACCCAGATTATTCTTTAATTATGAAATTAAAAAAAATAATAATTAGTCCTTCAAATTGTAATTAATTTACTTTATTTTCTGTTCTTTAAATATGACATGCTTTCTAACTTTTGGATCATATTTTTTCAACTCAAGTTTTTCTGTCATTTGTTTAGGGTTCTTATTTTTAACGTAAAAAAAGCCAGTTTTAGCAGTACTTACTAGTTTAATTTGTATAGTATTAGATTTAGCCATAGTGTTTTTATAACCTTATTAATATTCCTGTCAAGAAGTTCTATCATTAACACTTATTTGAAACGCCAGAAAAACTCCTTTTACTTTTGGTAATAGCCAGAGACTAAGTATGATTGTAATTAGGGGCCAAGAAAGAAGTTGAATCCAAATATTTGGAGGATCTTCTAAACTTTCAAGTAAAAGAATCAAAGGAATAATTATATGTCCTACAATAAAAATTGTAAAATATGCTGGACCATCCTCAGTTTTATAGTCTTTGAAATTAGTTCTACATTTATTACAGCTTGGAATAATTTTGATATAAGATGAATAAAGTGGAGTTTTACCACAAATTGGACAAAGTTTTAAAAATCCTCGTTTTAATGGTTTAATTTTATTTTTAAAGTCTTGCATAAACTTTTTAATTAACTATTTTTTTTATATTATTTAAAGATATTCTACCCTTATTAATATCTATATTTTTAATTTTAAAAGATATTTTTTGTCCAAGTTGGAATAAATTACCACTTTTTTTACCAATAATACACGATTTTATTTCATCATAGATATAATAATCATCACTGAGAACATTGAATCTTGCAAGTCCAGAAAAAGGTAATTCAATTGCTTTTATAAACATACCAAAATCAGTTATTCCATCTATAAAACCTGAAAAATATTTCTTTTTGCTTTTTTTTAGATACAAGCAACATGCTCTATCAAATATAGACCTCTCTATTGATTCAGCTTTTTTTTCTTGATCAAGTAAATGTTCACAAAGAGATTCCGAAATCTTTTCTTTATTAATTTTACCGCTAAATAATTTATTAATAATACTTCTGTGTACTAGTAGATCTGAATATCTTCTTATAGGAGATGTGAAATGAGTATAATTTTGTAATGCAAGACCAAAGTGCCCTTTATTTTTATAGTGATAATATGCCTTAGATTGTGACCTTAAAATATTTTCTACTATATTTTCAGTTTTAACATTTTTTATTTGATTGAGAATTTCATTGAACTCTTTTTGATTATTAAATTCTTTACTTTTATTTATAATTTTTGATTTTTTCAAAAATATATTTAATTTTTCTTTTTTTTCTTCAGAAGGTTCCTCATGATTTCTATATAAAGTTAATATTTTTTTTTCTCTAATGAAATCTGCAACTATTTTATTTGCAAAGACCATCAGTTCTTCAATTAATTTGTTGGAGGATAAACTCTTTTCTTTTAAAAAAGTAAAATTTTCATTTGTTTTTTCTTTTTTAATTTTAAAACTATCACGTTCAAGTTCAATTTTACCCCTTTTTACGCTGTTTTTTTTCAGTGCGTTAAATGCAAAATTTAAATTTTTAAGTAAAAAAATTATTTCATCATTAAGATTATATTTTAATTTTTTTGTAAGATATTCTTCAACTTCTGTATAATTAAGCCTTGCTTTTGACTTTATTATAGCTCTAGAAAATCTTGAAGAAATAAGATTTCCATTAAGATTAATTTTTGCTTTTACAACTAAACATGCTCGTTTATTATTTGGAGACAATGAACACAGATCATTTGACAAAAATTCAGGTATCATAGGTAATACTTTATTTGGAAAATAAAATGAATTACCTCTTTTTCTGGCTTCTAGATCGATCTTATCATTTTCTTGTACGTAAAAAGAAACATCTGCAATTGCAATCATAATTTCAATTTCATTTTTTTTTTTAACTGCCCATACAGCATCATCAAAGTCTTTACTATCTTCACCATCAATTGTTATGAATGGTATATCTGTTAAATCTTCATGGAACTTACTATTTTCAATTGATTTTAACTTGAAGTTTTTAAGTGATTCTTTAGAAAAATCTATTCTTAAAGAATGTTTTTTTATTTCACTTTCAATTATAGAGTTTAAAGAATAGTTTATTCTCTTAACAAATTTATTAGTTTTTTTTTTTCTTTTTAGTTTTTTTCTTTGCATTTATTATTTCTAAAGCACTATTTAAAGTAATGTCATCAATAGAAGTTTTTCTTGGAATAGAAACTCTTTCTGTTTTATCTTTATCAGTCAAAATTTCAAAATAATAACCAAACTTACCTTTTTTTAATAAAATTTTATTATTAGTTTTTGGAACATCACCAATCTCTATTCCTTTATTTAATTTTTCTTTTTGTATTATTAATTCCAATGCTCTATTTAAACCAATATATAATACATCATCTTCTTTAAGGTTAACATAAACTGGGTTAGGCTTTATTTCATGTTTTATATATGGTCCAAAAGGTCCGATAGCAGCAATAATAGAATTTCCTGTTTCTGGATGTTTTCCAATAGTTCTTGGAAGTTTTAGTAAATCAGTGGCTTTGTCAATATTAAGTTCATTAATATCTATATTTTTTGGAATTGCAGATCTTTTTAATTTTCCATCAATATTTTCGGTTTCTAGATATAAACCATAACGACCTTTTTTAATTTTAATTTCCTTTTTTGAATCAGGATGAATCCCAATTTCTTTTTCACCATCAATAAGTAGATTATTTAATTCTTGATCATCAAGACTATTACTAAATTTACAACCCTCTTCATCTTTTTTATAATTTGAACATCCAATAAATGGACCGTTAAATGCAAATTTAATTATTAACTCACCATCTTTACATTTAGGACATTTTTTATCTTTGAATAATTCTTCACTTTTCTCAGTAATAAGATCTATAACATTAGTTATACTTTTTTTTTCAACGTTACTGACAGTTTCGTTAAGAATTTTTAGAAATTTTTTTAATATATCCTTCCAATTTACTTCAGCTTTAGTAATCTGATCTAGTTGTTTTTCAAGTTCAGCAGTAAATTCATACTCAACAAAGTCGCTAAAAAAGTTTTCTAAAAATTTAGATAAAATTTTTCCTCTTGCATTTGGAATCATTGATTTATTTTTTATGGCAACGTAATTCTTTTCTTTAAGTTTTTCAATAATTGAAGCATATGTTGATGGTCTTCCAATACCAAGTTCCTCTAATTTCTTTATTAAACCTGCTTGTGAGTATCTATTTGGAGGAGAAGTAAAATGCTGATTTTTTATAACTTTTTTACAATCTAAAATTTCATTTTTTTCAAAAGAAGGGATAACTTCTTTATCATCATAATTAGAATCATTAAAATTATATATTTTTTTAAATCCATCAAAGACGGGAATTGAACCAACAGTTTTAAAAGTATAATCACCACTTTTTACTAAAATAGATGTCTCTTCACTTATGCTTGGAACCATTTGAGAAGCTAAAGTTCTTCTCCAAATTAAATTATAAAGTTTAAATTGATTTTCATTAAGTTCTTGGACTAGAGATTCAGGTTTTAATCTCAAATTTGTGGGTGTAATCGGTTGATGTGCTTCTTGCGCAAACTTAGCTTTCTTCTTATAGAAATTAGGTTGAGCTGGTAAGTATTTAGCTCCATAACTTTCAGTTATTATTTTTCTACAAGAATCTATCATTTTGTCAGATAAAGAAATAGAATCTGATCTTGGATAAGTAATTAAACCTTCTCCCCCTTCTTTATAAGCACTTCCATCATATAATTGCTGTGCAATTTGATTAGTAAATTTAGGATCAAAATTAAGTTTTGAAGAAGCATCTTGTTGAAGTGTAGAACCAGAAAAAGGGGCATATGCATTCCTTTTTTTTTCCTTTTTATCTATTTTAATTACTTTAAATTCTTTAACATTTAATTCTTTTAATATTTTTTCTGCATTTTCACTTCCTTTTATAGATAGTTTCTCAATTTTCTTTTCACCGTGTAAAATTAATTTAAAAATTGTAATTTTTTTTTCTTTAATTAATTCTACTTCAATTTCCCAATACTCCTCGGGAACAAACTTGTCTATCTCCATTTCTCTATTAGCCAATATTCTTAAGGCAGGTGATTGAACTCTACCTGCACTTTTTCCAAAAATAGTTCTTCTTTGAGTTATTGGAGATATTTTATACCCAAAGAAACGGTCTAAAAATCTTCTAGCTATTGCAGCATTAACGAGATTTATATTAATTTCTCTTGGATTATCTATAGCCTTTAATACTGTATCTTTATTAATTTGATTAAATTCAATTCTTGTGAATTTTTTTCCTTCAGTTAGTTTTTTTTCTTTGCAAATCTCCAAAAGATGCCATGCTATTAGTTCTCCCTCTCTATCGGGATCAGGCGCTAATAATATTTCGTTAGCTTTTTTTATCAGTTTTAGAACTGGGTTTATTTTTTCACTATCAATTTCCCATTTGTCCACAACAAAGTCATTATTTTCATCAATATTCATCCCACTTTTGGGAAGATCTCTAAAATGACCAATACTAGCAACAACTTCATAATTTGAAGCTAAATAACCTTTCAATGTTTTTGCTTTAGAAGGAGATTCTACAACTATTAATTTCATATCATTAAATATTCAGTGTTTTATATAGGTCAAAGCTATTTGTCAAAAAAATTAAAAATTATTTTTTAAATGATATTTTAGGTTCTGTTTTATCTATCAGTCTTTTTATATTTGGCATATGTTTTATTAAAATAATAAGATTTAAAATTAATATTGTTAAAGTTAGAGATTTATCTTCGTTTAAAAAAATAACTATAACAATTGTAGTACATGAAATAATTGCCGATAATGATGAATATTTATAGATTAACGCAATTAAAATCCAAGTAAATATAAAGATAAAAGCATATATGTATGAGATCCCAAATAAAATTCCAATCATTACAGCAATTCCTTTTCCTCCTTTAAATTTGAGCCATAATGGAAAAATATGACCTATAAAAACAAAAATTATTATTAATAAAATATATTTTTCTTCGTATAAAAAGCATAACTTTACTGGAATAAAAGATTTTAAACAATCTAACAAAAGGGTTGAGAATCCTAATTTCCATCCGTTTAATCTGGTTATATTTGTAGCTCCAATATTTTTTGATCCATGCTTCCGCGGATCGCTTTTACTAAAAATCTTAGAGAGAATTAATCCAAAGGGTATAGATCCTAATATATAACTTATTGTAATATAAAAAATCATCTAGAGCTAAAAACAAGTCTTCCCTTTACGAAAGTATAAATATTTTTACCTTCAACTAGCATACCATCAAAAGGGGTATTTTTTGATTTACTATAAAATTTTTCAGGATTAATTTTCCATGGCTTATTATTATCAAAAATAAACAAATCAGCCTCTGAATTTTTCTTTAAAACTCCTGTATTTAACTTCATTAATTTTGCGGGTTTTGAAGTTAAAAGTGATATTGCTTTACTTATTTCAAGAACATTATTTTTAACTAGATTAAGAGTTAATGGAAGTAAAGTTTCTAATCCTACTGCGCCATACTCTGCTTGATTGAATGGTAACCTTTTTGCATCTTGGTCTTGAGGTGTATGATCTGAAACTATTGCGTCAATTGTTCCGTCTTTTAAACCTTCTAAAATTGATAATCTATCTGTCTCAGTCCGGAGAGGAGGAGATAATTTTGTGAAGGTTCTGTAGTTTTCAACAGCAATTTCATTTAATATAAAATATGGTGGGGAAGTATCACACGTAATTCTTAATCCTTCCTTTTTTGCTTTTCTTATAATGTCAACAGCAACTTTTGTAGACACATGGCTAACATGATATCTACTACCGGTTTCTCTAACTAACCACAAGTCTCTTTCAATAATCATAGCTTCTACATAGTAGGGAATACCTTTTAATCCAAGTCTAGTAGAAATTTCACTTTCGTTCATTACTCCTTCAGAACTTAATGAAGGTTCTTCTGGATGTTGAATGATTAGTCCATCAAAAGATTTTACATATGTAAGAGCTCTTTTCATAACTCTTGCATCTGAAACAGCCTTAATTGCGTCGGTAAAGCCAACTGCTCCAGACTCATGCATTAATTGTAGTTCAGTGATTTCTTTTCCTAGCAGATTCCTTGTAATACAACCAGTGCAAAATATCTTCGTAAGAGCTATTTCTCTCGCTTTTCTTTGAATTGAGTGAATTAGTGCTGGTTGATCAATTGTTGGTTCAGTATTCGGCATGCAAACTAGGGAAGTAATACCACCACTTGAGGCAGACTTACATATACTTTTAATTGTTTCTTGATGTTCTTGACCAGGTTCTCTAATCTGAGCACGAATATCTACAATACCAGGTGAAATAAATAAATTTTCACAATCTATAACTTCATAATCTTTTGATAATTGATCGGGTTTTATATGATTACCAAAATCTTCTATTAATTTATCTTTTATTAAAAGACTACTTTTTTTTAAAACTCCATTTTCCGGATCAATGATAGTACCATTTATTAGAGCAAAGTTTTTAGTCACTTTTTTATTGAAATTAAAAAAATTTTGTTTTTTCATATTTTTTGATTTTCTAGTAAAGCTTTTAAACATGCCATTCTTACAGCAACTCCCATCTGAACTTGTTCATAAATAGCTGTTCTATCCATATCATCAGCTAATTCTGTATCAATTTCTACACCTCTATTCATTGGACCAGGATGTAAAATTAAAGCATCAGATTTTGCATAATTTAATTTTTCTCTGTCTAATCCATAAAACCTAAAATATTCTCTGATTGATGGAACATAAGAGCCAGACATTCTTTCTAATTGAAGTCTTAGCATCATTATAATATCAACATCTTTTAAACCCATTTTCATATTATAAAAAACTTTGACACCTAAATTTTCAATCTCATTGGGAATTAAAGTTGCAGGAGCTATAACTCTGACCTCTGCACCCAAAGTATTAAGTAAGTGAATATTAGATCTTGCGACTCTACTGTGAAGAATATCTCCACAAATTGAAACTTTTAGACCACTAAGAGTTTTTTTTCTTCTCAGAATAGTTAATGCATCCAGTAAAGCTTGCGTGGGATGTTCATGAGGTCCATCTCCAGCATTTATTACGCTACAGTTTACTTTTTCTGATAACAATTTTACAGCTCCTGCAAAATGATGTCGAACAACAATGATATCTGGTTGCATTGCATTTAAAGTCATTGCAGTATCTAATAAGGTCTCTCCTTTTTTTATTGAGCTGGATCCTAAAGATATATTTAAAATATCAGCACCTAATTTTTTACCAGCCAATTCAAAAGAAGTTCTAGTTCTAGTTGAGTTTTCAAAAAAAAGGTTAATACAAGTTTTATTTTTCAAGTAATCGAGTTTGTTTTTACCCTTGGTTAAATATGAAGCAAATTCTTCTGATAAATCTAAAAGATATTTAATAGAAGTAGGGCTTAATCCTTCAATTCCTAAAAGATGTTTGTGAGGATAATTTTTAGTTTCAGTTTCCTCTTTTTTCATTAGTATGAATAATATATTTTTTTATTAATACTTCAATGATGTTTTTCTAAATGATGTTTTTTTTCTTTAATTCCCTTAATTCTTTTTCATTAAGTTTAATGAAATTTTTAAGTATCTTAAAGGTGTCTTCACCAAGAATTGGAGGAGGTTTTTTATAAACTACTGAAGATTCAGAAAATTTAATTGGGCTAGCTATTAAATCAATTTTTTTTGAGGATTTTTTGTGTTTCATAGAAATTTTCATCTTTCTTGATTTTACCTGAGGATCATTGAAAACCTTTTCAATATCATTTATTGGTCCACAAGGAACATTAAATTTAGCTAATCCTTTTACCCATTGTGATATAGTCTTTGTTTTAAAAACTTTAGATAATATTTCGTTAAGCTTTTTTCTATTTTTAACTCTTGAAGAATTTGTCTTATATCTTCTATCCAAATATAGTTCATTTAAGTTTGAAAATAAGCAAAACTTTTTGAATTGACTATCGTTAGCAATGGCAATAACCATTAATCCATCCTTTGCCTTTACAGTTTGGTAAGGAACAATGGATGGGTGATCGTTTCCTAATCTTCTTGGAATTTTATTAGAAACTAAGTAACTTTGAGCAACGTAGCTTAACCATGATACTTGTGAATCTAGTAAGGAAATATCTATTTGCTGACCTTTAGATGTGAAATCTCGGTATCTGAGTGCTGAAAGAATCGCAATACTTGAGTAAAGACCAGTAATAATGTCGGAAACACCAACACCAATCTTTGTCGGATTACCTTCTTTAGTTCCAGTTACACTCATTATACCACCCATAGCTTGTACTAAATAATCATAACCACCTCTATTAGAATAAGGTCCGGTTTGTCCAAAACCAGTAATTGAACAGTATATTAAATTTGGTTTTATTTTTATAAGACTTTTATAATCTAACCCATATTGTTTTAAATTACCTGCTCTAAAATTTTCTACCAAAACGTCACATTTAAGTATTAATTTTTTTGCTAATTTTTGTCCTTCTTTTGAAGTTAAATCTAAAGTTACAGAATTTTTATTTCTATTTACACTCAAAAAATAAGCACTTTCTTGAGGATTAGTTGAAGATGAATCAAGATATGGGGGACCCAGATTTCTTGAGTCGTCTCCGCTTAAAGGTCTTTCAATTTTGATTATATTTGCTCCAAGGTCTCCAAGAACCTGAGTACATGTTGGACCAGCTAAAACTCGAGTTAGGTCAAAAACATTGATTCCGCTAAGTGGTTGGTTTATTTTTTTTTTCATTTATTAAATTTATCCTATAATTTAAAAAGTCTTGAAGTATTTCTTTTGCGGCAAACTTATCAATTATTTTTTTTTGTTTAATTTTTGTATCTACTATATTTTTAATTTTATCTAGTGCTTTTTCTGAAGAATAGCTTTCATCCCAAAAAACAATGGGTATATTAATATTATTACCTGAAAATATAAAATCTAGATGTTTTGTAATATCTTTTATTGACTGACATTTTTTATTTTCTGTTCCATCATAATTTAAGGGTATTCCAATGACTATAGATCCAATATTATATTCATTAACTATACTTATTAGTTTTTTGTAAGATTCAAATTTAATATTATTGATAGTTTTTGAAGGCAATGAAAATTTTCTGTTTGGATCAGAAAAAGCAATTCCGGTTCTTTTTGAACCAATGTCTAAACATATTATTAATTTATTATTCTTTGAAATTTCAATCAAAAATTCATTTATATTGCAGATAGTCATAACGAATGTTATTTATACACAATAAATAATCCAAAAAATATTATTAATTTATTATGAGTGTAGATAATTCAATAGTAAAAAAAATTGCTAATTTATCAAAGATTAATATTGATGAAGTTCAAGAAGAAACGCTAAAAGACGAGTTGAATAATATTTTGAATTGGGTTGATGAGTTAAAAAAGGTAGATACCGATGGAGTTGAACCAATGCTATCAGTTTTTAATGAATCAATGATTATGAGGGATGATGTTGAAAATACTAAAATTGATCCCGAGCAAGTTCTTGATAATGCTCCAAAGAAAGAATCAGGATTTTTTGTAGTTCCAAAGGTGGTTGAGTGATAGGATTTGATAATTTAACAATTTCAGAAGTTAAATCTAAATTAATAAATAAGGAAGTTTCTCCTAAAGAAATTACAAATTTTTTTATTCAAAAAATAATTGATAATAAAAAATTAAATTGTTTCATTACTGAAACTTTTGAAAAAGCTATAGAAATGGCAAATGAGTCTGAAAAAAAAATTATGGCCGGAAAAAATATCGGATTATTAGAAGGTATACCAATTGCAATGAAAGATTTATTTTGTACTGCTGGAGTAAAAACTACAGCTGGTTCAAAGATTTTAGAAAATTTTATACCTTATTATGAGTCAACTGTTTCTAAAAACTTATGGAATTCTGGTGCAATCATGTTGGGTAAATCAAATTTAGACGAATTTGCTATGGGTTCAGCTAATACCACCAGCTACTATGGAAATGTTATTAACCCATGGAAATCAATTGAGAAATTAGATCAAGATTTAGTGCCAGGTGGTTCTTCAGGAGGTTCTGCATCAGCTGTTGCTGCTGATTTATGTTTAGCTGCTACAGGTTCTGATACAGGCGGTTCAATTAGACAGCCAGCCGCTTTTTGTGGCTTAGTTGGATTTAAACCAACCTACGGTAGATGCTCAAGATTTGGAATGATTGCATTTGCATCTTCATTAGATCAAGCCGGCCCAATTACCAAAGATGTAATGGATTCATCAATTGTTCTAAAAGTAATGTGTAGCTTTGACAAAAAAGACTCAACAAGTTCTAATCAAGAGATTCCTAATTTTCCAGATTTAGTAAATTTAGGAATTAAAGGTAAAAAATTTGGAATTCCTAAAGAATATAAAGTTAGGGGATTAAATACAGAAATAGAGAAGAACTGGGACCAAGGTGTGAAATGGTTAATTGATGCCGGAGCAGAGGCTATTGAAATTTCTCTTCCTCATACAAGTTATGCTTTACCAACTTATTACATAATTGCTCCAGCTGAAGCTTCAGCTAATTTAGCTAGATATGATGGGATAAGGTATGGATTGAGAGAAAAAAGTGAAAATCTTGATGAATTGTATAAAAAAACAAGAGCTTCTGGTTTTGGTAAAGAAGTAAAAAGAAGAATAATGATAGGTACTTATGTTTTGTCAGCTGGTTATTACGATGCTTATTATCTAAAAGCATTGAAAGTCCGAAAATTAATATCTGAAGATTTTAAAAAAGTTTTTGAAAAATGTGATTTTATTCTTACACCTACTACTCCGGGAGTAGCATTTGGTATAGGTGAAAAACAAAATGATCCACTAGAAATGTATCTTAATGATGTTTTAACTGTTCCTGCAAGTCTTGCAGGGCTTCCATCTATGTCAATTCCCTCTGGACTGAGTAAAGATAAACTTCCAATAGGACTTCAAATAATTGCTAAACCATTCGATGAAGAAACTGTTTTCAGAGCAGGAAAAATTATTGAACAAGCAGCTAATTTTAAAATATCATTATAATGACCTACTTAATTAAAGGAGAAAGAAAATCTTGGGAGGTAGTTTTAGGACTTGAAGTTCATGCTCAAATAAGTTCAAGTTCAAAGTTATTTTCTGATGCTCCAACTTTTTACGGAGCTGAACCTAATAGTCAAGTTAATTTAGTAGATGCTGGAATGCCAGGTGCACTTCCTGTTATAAATAAATATTGCGTGGAACAAGCGATTATTACCGGTTTAGGTTTAAATGCTAAAATTAATTTAAAATCAATTTTTGATAGAAAAAACTATTTTTATCCTGATTTACCCCAAGGATATCAAATATCTCAATTTGAACATCCAATTGTTGGAAAAGGTTTTTTAAAAATTGAAACTAAAGCTGGAGAGAAGAAAATTGGTATTACTCGACTCCATTTAGAACAAGATGCTGGAAAAAGTATTCATGATAAAGGTATTGAAAATACATATATAGATTTGAATAGATCTGGTTGTGCTTTGATGGAAATAGTTTCTGAACCAGATCTTAGCAGTCCAGAAGAAGCAGCAGAATATGTCAAAAAATTAAGAACAATATTAAGATATGTTGGAAGTTGTGACGGTAATATGGAAAAAGGAAACATGAGAGCTGATGTAAATGTTTCTGTAAGAGTTCCAGGAGAAAAATTAGGAACAAGATGCGAGATAAAAAATGTTAATTCTATAAAATTTATTCAACAAGCAATAGAATATGAGGCAAAAAGACAAGTAAAAATAATAGAAAGTGGGGGAGAAATAAATCAAGAAACACGATTATTTGACTCTCAAAAGATTGAAACTAGATCTATGAGAAGTAAGGAAGAGTCCCATGATTATAGATACTTTCCTGATCCAGATCTTCCTCCTTTAATAATTGAAGAATCTTTTGTAAATAGTTTAAGAAAAAGACTTCCAGAATTACCAGATATCAAAAAAGAAAAATTTAAAAAATTATATAATATAAGTAACTATGATGCTGAAATTTTAGTTTCTGAAAAAGAAATTTCAGAGTTTTTTGAAAAATTAGTATTAAATAGAGATCCCAAGTTAGTAATAAGTTGGTTAACAGGAGAACTATTTTATTTTTTAAATAAGAATAATAAAACTTTGATAGAGTCTAAAATTTCTGTTCAAAAAATGGGAGATTTAATTGATCTTATCTCTGATGGAACTCTTTCAAATAGATTAGCAAAAG
>NZFI01000035.1:0-10653 GCA_002690595.1 Rickettsiales bacterium | reverse complement strand
TGGTTTTTTTTGCCTCATTTTCCTATTTTTGTTATTTTTTTTATATCTACACTTGCTGAAACAAATAGAGCACCCTTTGATCTACCAGAGGCAGAGGCAGAATTAGTTGCTGGATACAATGTAGAATATTCTTCATTAGCATTTGGTTTATTTTTTCTCGGAGAATATGGAAACATGATCTTAATGAGTTCATTAACTACAATTCTATTTTTAGGTGGATGGTTCCCTCCTTTAGATATTTATTTTTTTAATGTAATTCCTGGTTTTTTTTGGTTCTTTATAAAAGTTTGTATTATTTTATTTCTTTTTCTATGGATTAGAGCTACTTTACCAAGATATAGATATGATCAATTAATGCGTTTAGGCTGGAAGATATTTTTACCTTTAACGCTTTTTTGGATTGTTTTAACCTCTAGTTATTTAATATACTTTGAAAAACTTTAAATTATAAAATAAATGAAGAACAATTTTTTCACTTTTCTTAAAAAAGCCTTTCTATTAGAGATCATTGATGGTTTGTATCTAACCATTAGGTATTTTTTTAAAAAAAAAGTTACTATAAATTATCCATTTGAAAAAGGTTATATAAGTCCAAGGTTTAGAGGAGAACATGCGTTAAGAAGATATGATTCTGGGGAGGAAAGGTGTATTGCCTGTAAATTGTGTGAAGCTGTTTGCCCTGCTCAAGCTATTATAATAGAAGCTGAGCCAAGAGCCGATGGTTCAAGAAGAACTACCAGATACGATATTGATATGACTAAATGTATTTATTGTGGTTTTTGTCAGGAGTCTTGTCCAGTTGATGCTATTGTTGAAGGACCTAACTTTGAATTTGCTACGGAAACTAGAGAGGAGTTAATTTATGATAAGAAAAGATTACTTGATAATGGAGACCGATGGGAAATGGAAATTGCTCAAAACTTAGATTCAGAATCGAAGTACCTATAAGATGACATTAATATTTACTATTTTTGCTGGAATTTTGATATTTTCAAGTTTTATGGTTATTATTTCAGTTAACCCTGTATATTCAGTACTATATTTAATTTTTAGTTTTTTCAATGCAGCTGTAATTTTTCTTTTGTCTAACGCTGAATTTTTAGCTATGACAATTTTAATTGTTTATATTGGTGCAGTTGCAGTTCTATTTTTGTTTGTTGTGATGATGCTTAATATTAATATAATTAAAGTAAAAGAAGGCTTTTTAAAATATTTGCCGTTTGGAATTTTATTAATTTCTATTTTTCTTGTAGAATTATCTCTTGTTTTTATTGAGTTTAAAATCTTTCCTGATTCAAACTCTAAAATAGATATTAATAATTTATATGTATCCGGAATAACAAATACAGAATCAATAGGTCTTTTTTTATACACAGATTATTTTATAATTTTTCAATTGTCAGGATTTGTTCTTCTTGTTGCAATGATTGGAGCAATTGTTTTAGCTTATCAAAAAAATGAAAATGTTTTAAGTCAAAATATTGATTATCAAAATAATGTTTTAAAAAAGGATCTGATTAAGCTCCATGACTTTAAGAACAAATCATAGTTATTATTTCTAATGGATATTTTCTTTTATCTTTTTCTTTCCTCAGTAATCTTTTCAATTGGTTTATTGGGTATTTTTATAAATAAAAAAAATATTATCACAATTTTAATGTCAATTGAATTAATGTTACTTTCAGTTAATATTAATTTTATTGGATTTTCATATCACTTAAATGATCTTACTGGACAGATTTTTTCTTTATTTATATTAGTTGTTGCTGCTGCTGAAGCAGCAGTTGGGTTGGCTATTTTAACTATTTTTTTTAAAAAAAGTGGTTCTATAAGTGTAGAGAAAATTAATAAAATGAAAGGTTAAAAGAGATGTATTTCCTCTCAGTCTTTTTGCCTTTATTTAGTTTTATTTTCTGTATTGTTTCAAATAAAAGACTTTCCGATATTAAAGTGGAATTTATTGTTTGTTCAATCTTATTAATCTCTTCATTAATGGCAGTATTAAGTTTTTTTAATATTTCTCAGATAGAGTCAAGTGAAATAGTAATATTGGGAGATTGGTTAACATCTGGAGGATTTTATATCAATTGGTCGCTCAGTTTTAACAGGCTCTCAGCAATTATGGTTGTAGTTGTAAATCTTGTATCGCTTTTAGTTCATATTTATTCAGTTGGATATATGGCAAATGATAATAATAAAATTGTTTTTCTTGGATACCTGGGCTTATTTACTTTCTTTATGCTTATTTTAGTTACTTCGTCTAACCTTATTCAACTATTTTTAGGTTGGGAAGGTGTTGGTTTAACATCTTATCTTTTAATAGGTTTTTGGAGTTATAAAGATTCTGCTAATAAAGCTGCATTAAAAGCTTTTGTAGTTAATAGAGTTGGTGATTTTGGATTTTTATTAGGTATTTTTACTATTTTTATTGTTTTTGGAACAGTAAATTTTGATGAAATATTTATTCTAGTCGATACACAAAAAAGTACTTTTTTCAATTTTCTTGGGATGGAATTTAACTCATTAACTTTGATTTCTATACTATTATTTATTGGATGTATGGGGAAATCTGCTCAGTTTGGACTTCATACTTGGTTGCCAGATGCAATGGAGGGCCCAACTCCAGTTTCAGCATTGATTCATGCTGCAACAATGGTTACTGCAGGTGTTTTTTTGTTAGTTTTAATGTCACCGTTAATTGAAAAGTCTGATTTTGCTCAAAATTTCATAATGATTATTGGATCTTTAACATCATTATTTGCAGCATCTGTAGCTTTAGCTCAAGATGACATTAAAAAAATTATTGCTTATTCTACATGTAGTCAATTGGGTTATATGTTTATAGCAATAGGATCTTCAGCTTATGGTATAGCAATGTTTCATCTCGTAACTCATGCTTTTTTTAAGGCATTGTTATTTTTAGGAGCAGGTTCTGTAATTCATTCAATGTCAGATGAACAAAATATTAAGAAAATGGGTGGTTTATATTCTAAAATTCCAGTAACTTATTTCTTAATGTTAATTGGCACGTTATCATTAGTTGGGTTCCCTTTTTTTAGTGCTTATTATTCTAAAGACCTTATTCTAGAAGTTTTATATTTAGATAATTCTTTATTTAAAAGCTATGCTTATATCATTGCTACAATAGTAGTATTCTTAACATCATTTTACTCATTTAGATTGTTGATTTGTGTTTTTCATGGGAAAAATAATTCTGATGAAAAAGTTTTAGCGCATGTCCACGAATCTCCTAATATAATGATTTTACCACTAATTGTTCTATCTTTTTTTTCTATTTTTAGCGGACTGATTTTCCATGATTATTTCTTTGGCGTAGATTCAATATTATTTTGGAAAGATACTATATACAATATTTCTCAAACTGAAACACCAGTATTGGTTAATGATCTTCCTTTCTATATTAAAAAGTTACCTTTATTAATGATGTTGCTAGGTCTTATTTTTGCGATCTTATTATATAGTTTTTTAAAAAATGTTAGATTATTTTTAAAAAAAAACCTTCGTTTCTTTTATCTTTTTTTAAAAAACAAATGGTATATAGATGAAATATATAAGTTTCTTATTATTAGTCCAATCAATAATTTAGGTAGAGGTTTTTGGAAATCAATTGATGAGGAATTTATTGATAATATTGGTCCAAATGGTATTTCAAAAGTTGTTAAAAGATTAGGTTTTTTAATTTCAAGTCTTCAAACTGGTTATTTATATCATTATGCATTAACTGTGATAATTGGTCTAACAATTTTTATTAGTATTTATTTTTATGTAATTTAATATGCTTGATGTTGCAATTCTTCCCCTTTTGATTTTAATTCCTTTAATAGGTATAGTATTTGTTTTGTTATCTGTTGAGGATGACGGAAACTCAATTCAAGCGAAAAAGTCAGCACTTTGGACTTCTGTAATCAATTTTTTATTATCATTATATATCCCATTAAATTTTGATAAGAATATCCCTCATTTTCAGTTTGTTAATTCAGTTTCTTGGTTAAATAATGATAATTTAAAGTTTTCTCTTGGAATAGATGGCATATCTTTTCCTTTTATAATGTTATCAACATTATTGGTACCTCTTTGTATTCTTTTTTTGTGGCATAGTAAAAAAGTAAAAATAAAATCTTATCTTTCTGCGTTTTTAATTTTAGAGAGCTTTTTAATTGGTTCTTTTGGGGCTTTAGATCTTTTTTCATTTTATATTTTTTTTGAAAGTATCTTAATTCCTATGTATTTAATTATTGGAATTTGGGGGGGTGATAGAAGAATATATTCTGCATATAAGTTTTTTTTATATACACTTTTAGGTTCTGTTTTAATGTTGGTTGCTATAATTTTTCTCTATCAGGAATTTGGAACAACATATATTCCAACAATTTTAGATTTAAGTCTTCCTTTTTATATCCAGGTTTGGCTATGGCTTGCATTTTTTTCATCTTTCGCTGTAAAAATTCCAATGTGGCCCTTTCATACATGGTTGCCTGATGCTCATGTAGAGGCTCCAACTGAAGGGTCCGTTATTTTAGCTGGGATACTTTTAAAATTAGGTGGTTATGGATTTATTAGATTTAACTTATCAATGTTACCAGATGCATCGATTTTTTTTACACCTTTTATATTTGCACTTTCACTTGTAGCTATAATTTATACTTCAGTAATAGCTTTAGTTCAAAAAGATATGAAAAAATTAATAGCATACTCTTCAGTAGCTCATATGGGATTTGTAACATTAGGAATCTTCTCTTCAAATATGCAAGGTTTGCATGGTGCAATTACTCAAATGATATCTCATGGCTTAATATCCGCTGCTTTATTTTTTTCAATTGGTTCAATTTATAATATTTACAAAACTAAAGAGATTAATTTTTTTAGTGGTTTAGGCAATATTATGCCAAACTTATCGGTATTCTTTTTAATCTTCAGCCTATCAGCAATTGGCTTTCCTGGAACTAGTGGATTTATTGGAGAGTTTTTAACACTTTTAGCTGTTTTTAGCAATAATACTTTCATAGCTTTCTTTGCTTCTACAGGTATTATATTAGCTGCAGCATATATGTTATTATTATATAAGAATGTATTTTTAGGAGAAATGAATAAAAATGTTCTTATTAATAAGAATGATATAAAATACAATGAAGTTTTTATTTATTCTATTTTAGTAATCTTAATACTAATCATTGGAATCAAACCGAATATTTTGTTAGATTATTCAACTTCATCTTTAGAGAGAATTATGTCTTTATACCCTATATCAATTTTATAAAATGGATTCATTATCTTTTACTCCTGAAATATTTTTAGTTTTATGTGTTCTACTTTTTGTTTTAATTGGACCATTTATTAAAAATAAAAGTTATATTATTATTACTTACTTATCTCTTTTTTCAGTTATAATTGCTCAGTTCTTCGTTTTTAAAAATATTTTTCATTATGAAGAAATTTTCAATAACTTTTTTGTGATTGATTCTTTTAGCTCTTTTATTAAATCACTGCTCCTAATTGGAAGTGGAATTATTCTTTATGTTTTTCTTACAACTAATAATAATAAAAATATTAACCGAATTGAGTTTCCAATTTTATTAGTTTTATCTCTTATAGGAATGATGTTAATGGTTTCATCTAATGATATATTATCATTATTTATTTCAATGGAGCTTCAAAGTCTTGCATTATATATTTTAGTTTCTTTTGAAAGAGACGATATTAATTCATCAGAAGCAGGGGTCAAATATTTTGTATTAGGTAGTTTGTCAACTTGTATTTTTCTTTTTGGTGCAAGTTTAATTTATGGTTGTTTTGGAACAACTAATTTTTCAGAAATTTCTAATCTTATTAGTCAGTTTAATCAAATACCGTTGATCTTAACTATTGGTGTAGTATTTATTTTAGTATCACTATCTTTAAAAATTTCTGCAGCTCCATTTCACATGTGGACACCAGATGTTTATCAAGGTTCTCCTACTATAATTACTGCCTACCTATCAGTTGTTCCAAAGATCGCTGCTTTTGCAGTTATTATAAGATTTTTAGTTTTTCCATTTGGAGAAATAACTATTGATTGGGGTAAAATTATCTTAATATTATCGATTACTTCTATGATTGTTGGTTCCTTGGGTGCTTTGCAGCAAACAGAAATTAAGAGATTATTAGCATACAGTACAATTAACCATGTAGGTTTTATGCTTATTGGATTAGTTCCTGGAACTGAAGACGGAATCATAGCAATTTGCATATATTTAATGCTTTATCTTTTAATGAATCTTGGAGTTTTTATTATTATTTTAAATTTAAAAAGAGATAACGTAAATGTGACTTCTCTAAAAGATTTAAGTGGTTATTTTAATAATAATCAATTTATGACTTTTTGCATGGCAGTTTTTATGTTTTCTATGGCAGGCATTCCTCCATTATCTGGTTTTTTAGGAAAATTAATTGTTTTAAATGTAGCTATTGATAATAATTTGATTTTCTTAGCTATTGTTGGAGTCTTATCGTCAGTTATTGCAGCTTTTTATTATTTAAGAATTATAAAATTAATGTTTTTTGATCCTCCAATAGAAGAAATGGATAGCAAGGTTGGATTTGATACAAAAATACTTTTATCTGTTTTAGCTTTTTTAAATGTTACAATTTTATTTTATCCAAAGTTTTTTCTAGATTTATCTGCTTCAATTACATTTTCATTATTTTCGGTAAATTAAAAATGTTTGACACCTTTAATTATTTCTTTTTAGAGAGATCAATTAGCACTAATATTGAAATTAAAAATATTAAAGAGAAATTTAAATTTAAAAACTCTATAGCACTTCTTTCAAAGGTTCAAACAGGGGGAAAAGGAAGATCAAATAATAAATGGTATAGCAATGATGGCGATCTAACATGTTCTTTTCTGGTGAATCAAAAATTTAAACTTGAAAACTTAGGACAACTTAATATTTTAATGAGTGTTTCAATTATTCAAGCACTGAACGAAATATATAAAAAATTAAACTTTAAATTAAAATGGCCAAATGATATTTACTTAAATGAAAAGAAGCTTGGAGGAATTCTAATAGAGACAAATATAAAAAAAAATCTCATTAATTATTTGATAGTTGGTGTTGGAATTAATATAATTTCATCACCTAAAAATTTAAATTATGAAACAACAAAATTATCTGAGTTTTCTAAAAATTTAGAACCAAAAAAAATTTTTTTCTCTATTACTAATTTTATATTTAAAAATATTAATGATTGGGAAGAAAATGGATTTTCATTTTATAAAAAAACGTGGTTAAAAAATTCTAAAGACTTAGGTAGGGAGATTTTAATTCGAAAAGATAATAAATTTTTTAACGGCAAATTTTTAAAAATTGATGATAACGGTTCTTTGATGATAAAAACCAAGAATGAAAATCTTTTAGTTTTTCAATTTGGAGAAGTAATTTAGTATATGATTCTTGCAATTGATATAGGTAATACAAATGCTATGTTTTGTATTTTTAAAAAGCTTAAAATAGTTAAAACATTTAAACTACAAATTAAAAATTTAAATACAAAAAAACAATTAAATGAACTTCTAATTATAATTTCTTCATATTCAGTTAAAGGAATAATTATTAGCAGTGTTGTTCCAAAAAAAAATAAAATTTTTAAATCTTTTTTTATTGAAAATTTAAATATTAATCCTTATTTTACTGATAACTTGCTTTCGAAATTTTCAATAAAAACTAAGATTAAAAATAAACTGGAGATTGGCTCAGATAGACTTGTAAACGTTATATATGCAATAAAAATAACAAAACCACCGATTCTTCTTATTGATTTTGGAACTGCTACAACTATTGATTATATTAATGAAGATTCAGTTTATGAAGGGGGAATAATATCCTCTGGAATTGATCTTTCTTTAAAGTGTTTGCATGAATATACTGCTAAATTACCTTTAGTTTCATTCTCTAAAACTAAATTTATAATTGGCAACTCTACTAAAAGTGCTATTAGATCTGGTTTTTTTTGGGGTTATATATCAATGATGGAGGGTTTGATTAAAAGAATTAAATCTGAGAAAAAGGTTAATCCAAAAATTATTTTGACTGGAGGTAATGCTAATTTTTTTAAAGACTATATAAAAAATATTTATTTAATTGATAAAAATTTAACTTTAAAAGGGCTTAATTTTATATACAGAAAATCAATTTAATATGAATGAAATTATAGAAAAATTTAATAAAACTGATCTAATTTTTATTCCTCTTGGAGGCTCAGGAGAGATTGGAATGAATTGTAATCTATATCATTATAAAGATAGTTGGTTAATGATTGATTTAGGCGTTACCTTTAAAGATGAAAGGGTTGAATCAGCAGATCTTTTTATGCCTGATCTTGATTTTATATTTAAAAGGAGAGATAAACTATGTGGAATTATATTAACTCATGCCCATGAAGATCATATTGGAGCTATGCCCTATCTTTACGAAGAATTAAATAAAGTTCCTATTTTTACAACTGCTTTTACCGCTTCAGTTTTAAAAAGAAAATTTTTAAGTACTGCAAATAAAGATGCAAAAATAAATTTACTTGAATATAATAAAAGAACTAGATTAGGACCTTTTGATATAGAAATTTTAGCATTAACTCATTCTATTCCTGAACCTAATGCTGTTATTATTAAAACAGAAAAAGGTAATATTTTTCATACAGGAGATTGGAAAATTGATCCAACACCACTTGTAGGAAATGCAATAGATGAAAAAAAGATTAATGAAATTACTAGTGAAGGTATTCATGCTCTTGTATGTGACTCTACAAATGTTTTTAATATCACGCCATCAGGATCAGAAAACGATGTAAGGGAAAATTTAAAGAAGGTTTTAAGAGAAAACACTAAAGGGAAAATAGTTATAACATGTTTTGCCTCAAATATTGCAAGACTAGAAACTATCGCATTAGTGTCAAAAATATACAATAGAAGTTGTATTCTTATTGGTAGATCATTGAAAAGAATTTATGAATCTGCATCTGAAAATGGATATTTAACTAAAATTGATAAATTCTTAAATGAAATTGAAGGTAAAAACCTTCCTGATGAAAATACTGTGATAATATGTACAGGAAGTCAAGGCGAAAATAGAGCAGCACTTTATAAACTTTTGAATGGAAATAATAATAATTTCAATATTAATTCCGATGATTTAGTGATTTTTTCTTCAAGGGAAATTCCTGGTAATGAAACTCAAATTAATAGTTTAAAAAATAAAATAAGAAAAATAGGTTGTAAAATTTTAGATCATAATAACTCAATGCTTCATGTATCAGGTCATCCATCAAAAGCTGAGTTATCAAAAATGTATGGATGGGTTAAACCTGAGATATTAATTCCTGTTCATGGAGAGTACCGACATTTACTTGAACATTCTAGATTTGCAAAGGAATCTGGAATTAATTCAACAATTTTAGTTGAGAATGGAGATGTTGTACTTTTAGATAATAAAAAAAAATCTAGGATTATTGAAAAGGTTTTTACTGGAAGAAAAGCTCTAAAAGGAAATAGAATTTTACCAATAAATAAAAGAATTTTTGATAATCAAAAAATGGTAAATTTTGAAGGAGAAATTCTTGTCGTGATTATTTTAGATATAAATGATAATCTCAATTTAGACCCAATATTGATGTTACCAACGATATTGGATGTTGATGATGAAATTGAAAAAGATAAAATTAAAGATTATATAAAAGAACTTTTAAATGAACTGGAAGAAAAGGGTTTTACTGATAATATATTAGAAGATTATATTAGAAAGAAAATAAGAAATTATATGAATAAATATTTTGGATTAAGACCTTTAACTGAAGTTAAAATAGTAAGATCAAATTAGAGAGAGAAGATGATTACAAAATTTAACCATGTTGCTATAGCTGTTCCAGATTTAAAAAAAGCAGCCGAAAAATATAGAGATGTTTTAGGTGCAAAAGTTTCAAAAATTCATGATTATTCTGATCATGGAGTAAGTGTAGTCTTTATAGAGTTACAAAACTCTAAAATTGAATTAATGGAACCTTACGGTAATGATTCTCCAATTCAAAAATTTCTTCAAAAAAATATGAATGGAGGAATTCATCATATTTGTATTGAGGTTAAAGATATAAATAAAATTATAAAAAACTTTAATGATCGAGGTATTAGGATTCTTGGGGATGGAAATCCAAAAATTGGTGCGCATAATAAACCAGTTATTTTTCTTCATCCTAAAGAGTTTAATGGTACCTTGATTGAAATTGAGCAGGAATAAGTTTTGTCTATAATTAGTTCATTAGCTTTATATTTTATCATATGGTGGATTTGTTTGTTTCTATTTTTACCCATTGATATTGCTAATCAAAGTAAAGTAGAAAATGGTAATGATCCAGGTGCACCTGAACAACCTAAGTTAAAGAAAAAATTTCTTTTAACAACTATATTTTCATTTTTTGTCTGGTTATTGATTTTTATATTTATAAAGTTAGCAAATAATGAAACTATCTAATTTCTTTATACCAACACAAAAAGAAACACCATCAGAAGCAAAGATTCCTTCACATAAACTGATGATAAGATCTGGTATGATAAGAATGGAACTTTCTGGAATTTATTCATGGCTTCCTCTTGGTTTTAAAGTT
>NZFI01000034.1:0-8578 GCA_002690595.1 Rickettsiales bacterium | reverse complement strand
ATTTATTTTTCATTCTTTAATATATTTTTCTATTTTTTTTTATTATTATTCCAAAACCATCTATTCCAACTATATTTTTGTCAGTATTAGTTAAAAGCACTATTTCTTTGACACCTATGTCTAACAAAATCTGAGCTCCAATACCATATTCTTTTAGTATTGACTTATTTTTAATTATATTTTTTCCTGAGCTTTCAAAACTAAATAGTTCTTTTTTTGGATTCCTTAGAATTACAATTACTCCTTTTCCTTCTTTATCAATCATTTGCATGGATTTTCTTAACTCTTGATCTTTTTGTTTAGTCGCACCTAAAAAGTCAGAAAAAATATTAAATGTATGCATCCTAACCAATGTTTGTTCTGATCCTTTGATATCACCTTTAATTAGAGCTAAATGATGAGTACCATCAAGTTTGTTTACATAAACAAATAATTTAAAATCGCCACCTATATCAGAATTAAACTTTTGTTTGTGGATACATTTTACTAACTTTTCTTTTCTAACCCTATACTCTATCAAATCTTTTATTGATGACATTTTCATTTTATGAAACTTACAAAACTTTACTAGATCATTAAATCTTGCCATTGAACCATCATCATTCATTATTTCGCAAATAACTCCTGATTCACTAAGACCAGAGAGTCGAGCTAGATCAACAGCAGCTTCTGTATGCCCGGCTCTAACCAAAACTCCTCCATCCTTAGCTACTAATGGAAAAACATGTCCAGGAGTAACTAGATCATTTGGCTTACATTTCTGAGAAACTGCAACTTTTATAGTTTGACATCTATCACTTGCACTAATACCTGTAGTAACCCCTTTTTTTGCTTCAATTGAGACAGTAAATGCTGTTTTATGTCTACTCAAATTGCTTTCTGTCATTAGTTGTAATTTTAACTTATCTATTTTTTTTTTATTTAATGCCAGACATATTAGCCCTCTTGCATGCTTGGCCATAAAATTTATCTTTTCTGGGCTAACTTTATCTGCGGCAAAAATAAGATCCCCCTCATTTTCTCTATTCTCATCGTCAACTATTACTACCATTTTTCCTTTTGATAGATCTTCTAAAATATCTTCAATTGGTGAGAAAAAAAACTTCATTTTTTTAAATTTTCCAGTGCTTTGAATGTATATCTAGCTAACATGTCTACTTCTGTATTAAGATAATTACCAATCCGTAAATTGGCAAATGATGTATTTTCCCATGTATAGGGAATTATACTAATGCTTATTATTTTTCTTTTTACTTCATTAACAGTTAACGAAACTCCATCCAGAGTAATTGAGCATTTAGAAATCAAAAATTTAGAAACTTCTAAAGGAACATCAAGAGATATAATCTTAGTATCATCCAAATTATCAATGCTCACAAGTTTTGATACACCATCAATATGTCCAAAAACTAAATGTCCTCCTAACTCATCTCCAACTTTCAAAGACTTCTCTAAGTTGATTCTATCACCTATCTTAAAACAAGATATATTAGTTCTTGCCAAAGTTTCTGGAGAAACATCTACTGAAAAAAAATTTCCTGAGAATTCTGAAACTGTTAAACACACTCCTGAGCATGATATTGATTCTCCCATTACTAATCCACTGTCAAAATCAGATTTGATTCTGATTTTATTTGAATTTATAGAATCTACAACACCGATACTTTTAATAATTCCAGTAAACATCAGTACTTCTCAATAACTTTACTAATAAAATCAATATATTTTCTTGTTTCATATATTTCTAGATGATTATCATTTAAAGGAAAAATTTTTTTTAGTTTAAAATTATTTTCTGAAAATTTAATATTATTAATAATAGAACTTGTCAGGTCTAGGCCTTTATTACCAATAAAAATATTTCCTCTAAATACATACAACATATCAACAAGATTATATTTTAAAAAAAGTGAATTGATCTTAGCACCTCCTTCAACAATTAGATTAGATACCCCTAAAGCTGCTATTTCTTTTAGAATATTTTTTAATAAAAACTTATTTTTTTTAATAATTAATATTTTTACATTTTTATTTTCAAATTTGGAGTGTCTTGACTTAGAAGTATTTTCTGTAAAAATTATAGTTGAAGAAACTGAAAGATTAAAAATATCTAAGTTTTCGGACAAATCTAGATTTTTATTAATTATAATTCTTAATGGTGAAAATTCTTTTAAACCATTTAATCTACAAGTTAATTTAGGATTATCAATTTTTGCTGTACTACTTCCAATTAAAATAGCTTCATTTTTTGCTCGCTGCATATGTACATATTTTCTAGATAAAGAATTTGTAATCCATTTATTTGAATTGTTTCCATAACTTATTTTACCATCAATTGAAGTAGCAATTTTAAGAATTACTTTTGGTCTATTTTTAATTCTATTTAAAAAATACCCAGCATAAAAATTAATCAAATCTTGTTTTAATAATCCGTATCTTACTCTAATACCTTTTTCTTTTAAAAAATTTCTTCCAATACCACTCACTCTTTTATCAGGATCAATAAAAGCAAAAACAACTTCATTTATAGGGTTTTCTGCTATTTTTTCTACACAGGGATTTGATTTCCCATAATGACTACATGGTTCTAGTGTTGAATAACATATATATTTTTTATTTTTTTTGAATTTAACATTTTTAATCGCCATTACCTCGGCGTGGGGTCTTCCCCCTTTTTGCGTATACCCAAAACCAACTATTTTATCATTTTTGTTTTTTTTATCACATTCAACAATTAATGATCCAACAGATGGATTTGGGAAACTTGACAACATTCCTTTTTCCGCCAGTTGAATAGCAGCACTCATGTATTTCTGATCAAAATCCACAAAATTAATTATTCTGTAAATTTAAATTCTTATCAATGAACTTTCTAAAATCGTCAGTTTCTTGAAAATCTTTATATACAGAAGCAAACCTTAAATAAGCAACTCTATCCAATTCTTTTAAAGCATCCATAACAAGTTCGCCTACAACTTTAGATGGAATTTCTGGCTCTCCCGAACTTTCAAGTCTTCTTTGTATACTATTTGTTACAAGTTCGATTTTATCAGGCTTAACAGGTCTTTTTCTACAAGATATACTTATTGATCTTACAAGTTTTTCTCTGTCAAAAACATTTCTGTTACCATTTTTTTTTATAATTATTAATTCTCTTAATTGAACTCTTTCAAAAGTAGTAAATCTTGCTCCACATCCTGGACACTGTCTTCTTCTCCTAATAGATGTATTATCATCACTAGGTCTTGAATCTTTTACTTGTGTATCATCGTGTCCACAAAATGGGCATTGCATTTATTATAAGCCTATGAAATAACAGAAGTGTAAATTGGAAATTTTTCGCATAATGATTTTACTTTTATCTTAATTTCATTTTCAATTACAGAATTATTATCTGAATTTTTAGCAAGACCATCCAATACATCGCCAATATAGTGCCCAATTAATTTAAACTCATTAACACCAAAACCTCTACTTGTTCCTGCAGGAGAACCTAATCGGATACCTGATGTAACAAAAGGACTTTCTGGATCGAACGGGACACCATTTTTGTTGCATGTAATTCCTGCATTTTCCAATGAATGTTCCGCTGCTTTTCCAGTTAATTTTTTAGGTCGCAAATCCACTAAAGTCAAATGAGTATCAGTTCCACCAGATACAACATCAAGTCCTCTTTCCAACATCACTTCAGAAAGGATCTGAGCATTTTGAATAACATTTTTAATATAATCTTTAAAATCAGGTTTTAAAGCTTCTCCAAACGCTACTGCTTTAGCACATATCACATGCATCAAAGGACCACCTTGAAGACCTGGAAAAACGGCAGAATTAATTTTTTTTGCATAATCTGGGTTATTTGTCAAAACCAGTCCACCTCTGGGTCCCCTGAGAGTTTTGTGAGTTGTGGTTGTAACTACATCTGCAAACTCAAGTGGGTTTGGATAAAAACCTGTTGCTACAAGGCCTGCAAAATGAGCCATATCAACAAGAAACATAGCACCTACAGAATTAGCAATATCGCGAAATTTTTTAAAATCAATAACTCTAGGATAAGCAGACCCTCCAGCAATAATTAACTTGGGTTTATGTTTTTTTGCTAATGATTCAACTTCATTAAAATCGATTAAGGAATCTTCTTTACTAACTCCATACTGAACTGCATTAAACCATTTTCCAGATTCGTTTGGAGGAGCTCCATGAGTTAAATGTCCACCAGCCGCAAGAGACATTCCCATAATGGTATCTCCAGGTTTTAACAAAGCTAAAAAGACGGCTTGATTAGCTTGAGATCCAGAATGAACTTGAACATTTGCAAAATCAGCATTAAAAAGTTTTTTTACTCTTTCAATACATATATCTTCAACAACATCAACATGTTCACATCCACCATAATACCTTTTCCCAGGGTATCCTTCAGCATATTTGTTGGTTAGGATTGTTCCTTGTGCTTCCAAAACGGCTTTAGAAACAATATTTTCAGAAGCAATCAACTCGATTTGATCATTTTGCCTGTGGTATTCATTTTTAACTGCCTCTAAAACTAAAGGGTCGGTTTTAGTAAGGCTACTTTCAAAAAAAAATTGTTGTGTCATTTGCTCTCCTAATTTAAATATTAATCTAATATATTGTTAAACTTTTTTAATCTAAATTTATGTCTTCCTTCTGCAAAATTTTCTGAAAAAAAGCACTTTAAACATTTAATAGCTAGTTGCTCAGAAATCAACCTTGAACCTAAAACAATTAAATTAGCATTATTATGTTCTCTTGCAAGTTTAGACATTTTTTCATTTAAACACAATGCTGCTCTTACATTTTTATATCTATTGGCTACCATTGACATACCAATTCCGGTTCCACAGATTAAAACTCCAAATTCGTAATCTTTTTTATTAAGCTTTTGAGATAATAAATGCGCAAAATCCGGGTAATCAACTGAATCTTCATTTGTAGTACCAACATCTATAAAATCAATTTTTTTTTTTAAGGGAGATAATAAAATTTTATTTTTTAAAGTAAATCCTGCATGATCAGAACCTATTAATATTTGTTTTTTATACATAATTATATTTTCATTTTATTTAAATCTTTTAAAAGTTTAGGAGCTAAAAAATATAGACCAATGATATTTGGAACTGACATTGCAAAAATCATTGCATCTGAAAAATTTATAACACTATTTAGATTCATTGAAGTTCCAATAACTGTGAAAGACAAGAATATAAGTTTAAAACTAAATATACTAATATTATTTTGACCAAAAAGATATGTCCAGCACCTCAAACCATAATATGACCAAGTTATTAAAGTTGAAATAGCAAATAAAGTTATAGCAAAAGCTAAAATTATTGGAAACCAACTAAATACTGACTCAAATGCTTTCGAGGTCAATTCGACTCCCTGAGTTCCATTGGAATCTATGTAAGAACCGGTAATAATTATTACTAATGCAGTCATCGAACAAATAATTATTGTATCAACAAACGGTGAAAGAAGCGACATGAAACCTGTATTTAAGTGATTATCGCTTTTGGCAGGAGCATAAGCTATTGGAGCTGAACCTATTCCAGATTCATTTGAAAACACAGCTCTCTTGATACCGGCTATCATTGCACCTAAAATTCCTCCAAAAGTTGCATCAGCATTAAATGCGCTGTTAAATACTTTTTGAAATGTATCTGGAATTAGCGCATAATTTGTTATAATTATATACAAACAAGCAACACCGTAAAGAATACCCATAACCGGCACTAATTTTTCTGTAACTTTTCCAATAGATTTTATTCCTCCTATAATTATAGAGCCTACTACAAACGCAAAAATTAACCCACCTAACCAACCTTTTTCATAAAAAAAACTATTCTCTCCCCCGGTAGCAATAACAATTTGTTGAAATGCTTGATTAGCTTGGAACATATTTCCTCCTCCAAATGAACCCCCAATGCAACATATTGCAAAAATAAAAGCTAAAAATTTCCCTGTTTTAGGCAAACCACAATCATCCATACCTTTAGATAAATATCTAATTGCACCTCCTGAAACTGTGCCATCTGGAAAAATAACCCTATATTTGTGACCCAAACTAACTTCAACAAATTTTAAAGTCATACCAAAAAAAGCCATTACAATCATCCAAAACATAGCCCCTGGACCACCAATTGAAATAGCAACAGCTACACCTGCAATATTACCTAATCCGATTGTTCCAGACATTGCAGCAGTAAAAGATTGAAAATGAGTTATTTCTCCAGGCATGTTAGGTTTATCATACTTACCAGTAGCAACATAAATAGCTCTTTTAAAAGCTCTGATATTTATAAACCTGAAATAAAAGGTAAAAAGAAGGCTTGCAATAACTAACCAAATTACAACAAGAGGTACTTGATTATCCTGAAAGGTAATACTTGTAAAGATAAAATTAGTGACGAATGAAGCGAATGGTTCAACATAGCCTTCTATTTTTTGATCTAATTCTGTAATATTTAATTTATCAAACATGATAATCAAATTATAATTTAGACTTTATAAAAATTAAATTATTAAATTTTAATTTTTCTAAGTTCTTCATCAATAACACTATATACATTTGTTAATGTATGTTTTTCAATACAATAAGGTGGCATCAAATATAGAGTATTTCCTAGTGGTCTAATTAAATAACCTCGCTTTAAAAAATTTTTTTTTAATATTTCTCCTATATTCGCTCCGTAACCTTTATCAAAACCAATAATATCAAATGCAGCAATATCACCTAAAAATCTTATTTTTGAAACTTTTGGATTATTTATAAGGAAATTTAGGCCTTTTTTATGAATATTTTCAATTTCACAAACTGAATCAAGAGTTTTTTCTTCGCTAAATAAATCTAATGATTTTAAAGCAGCAACACATGCAATAGGATTAGCAGAAAAAGAATGACCATGAAGAAAACTTTTGTCTAAATTCATATCAAGAAATTCTTTATGAATAAATTCTTTAAAAACTGTTGCTGCCAAAGGCAAATAACCACCTGTTAAAGATTTTGCTAAACAAATTATATCAGGTACAACATCTAAATACTCTGATGCAAACATTTTTCCGGTTCTCCCAAAACCAGTCATTACCTCATCAAATATGACTAGAATTTTATTTTCTTGAAATTTTCTAACAACCTTATTTAAATAACTCGGTCTGCACATTCTCATTCCTGAGGCTCCTTGAACTAATGGTTCAATAATTACTGCTGCTAAACGATTACCATGACTATTAATAATCCTCTCGACTTTTTTCAAAGATTTTTGTTCTTCTACTTGAATCGAATTATTTCCTCTCCAATCATCTGGAAATGGAACAAAAAATGTTTTAAAAACTAAGTCTTCAAATGGTTTATAAAATCCTGAGGAGTAACCAACTGACATAGCTCCTAAAGTATCACCATGATAACCACCTTTTAGTGCAACAAATTTATCTCTAAAATCTTTTTTATTATACCAATATTGATATGCAACTTTTAGAGCAATTTCAACTGATGTTGACCCATTATCTGAGAAGAAGACTCTAGACAAATTTTTTGGCAAAATTTCAGTTAATCTTTTTGCTAGCTTTATAGCCGGTTCATGAGTAAAACCAGCAAAAATTACCTGTTCTAACCTCTTTGACTGATCATATATTTTCTCCACAATTTCACTTTTTCCATGACCATGAATATTTACCCACCATGATGATATTAAATCGATATATTCATTTCCATCAATATCAAATAATCTATCATCTTTTGCTGAGGATATAATAATTGATTCGGATTTCGATGAAGCTTTGTTGAAAGGATGCCAGATATAATCCTTATCAAACTTTAAAAGTTTTTTTTTCATATTTCTATTAAATTTCCAAATTCTATTATGTTATTTTTATTTATTTTATTCACTAAATTAATTACTCCTAAAACTTTAACTTCACAGTTTAAAATTTCTTTTGAAAAATATTTAATTGTCTGAATCGTGTCGTATTGATTTTTACCAACAAAAATAATACCTTTTATCTGTTGTTTTCTATTAGCTAAAACTTCCAGAGATAATAATGTATGGTTAATAGTTCCTAATTCCGTTTTAGCAACCAAAATTACAGGTAATTTAAAATATTTTATCATATCAATCATTAAATACTTTTCATTTATTGGAACAAGAAGACCCCCAGCACCTTCTACAATAGTAAACTTATTCTGTTCAATCTTCTGTTTTTTTAGTTTTTCTAAATCTATATTTACGTTTTCTTTTTTTGCTGCAATATTAGGCGAAAGAGGATTATTTAAAACATAGGTTTCAGGATAAATTTTATGACTTTCTAAATTTAATAAGTTTTTTATTTTTTGAGAATCAGTTAATTTTTTTTCATCTTTACCACACTGTATTGGCTTCCAATAATTTGCGTTAAGTTTATTAACTAATACAGCAGATACAATTGTTTTACCTATATTAGTATCAGTTCCTGTGACAAAAAAACCATTAAAAAAAAATTTTGAATTCATTTTTTTATAATTAAACAAAAAGAAACATTAAAATTAATATTTATACTTTTATTAAATTTTTTTAAAAAAAAAATATTT
>NZFI01000033.1:0-18267 GCA_002690595.1 Rickettsiales bacterium | reverse complement strand
AATAATATTTAATTTTGTGCTTAGATCTGAGAAAATACTCAAAAGACTTGAGTTATTACACCCCAAACAAATTGATCTTTCTCTTAATAGAAGTCTTAAACTTTTAAAAAAGATTGGAGATCCTCATAAAAAATTACCTCCAACTATTCACGTTGCAGGCACAAATGGGAAAGGATCTACTATTGCATTTTTGAGATCAATCTTTGAAAAAAATTCTCTAAAAGTTCATACTTATACTTCACCACATTTAATAAAATTTAATGAAAGAATCAGAATAAATTCTAAAATAATACAAAATGATTTTTTAATTGAACTACTTGAAGAGTGCGAGTTTTATAATAAAAAAAATCCAATCACATTTTTCGAAATAACTACAGTTGCAGCATATTTGGGTTTTAGTAGAATAAAAGCAGATATTTTACTTCTTGAAACTGGTCTTGGCGGAAAGTTTGATGCAACAAATGTTATATCTTCTTCTTTTTGTACTGTAATTACTCCCATTTCAATGGATCATATGAGTTTTCTTGGTAATTCAATTAAATCAATTACAAAAGAAAAAGTAGGTATATTTAAAAATAACATACCTTCAGTAATTGCACCTCAATCAAGACAAGCATTAGAAATCATTGAAAATGAATCAAAAAAGAAAAATGTTAAACTTTATAGATACAACTCAGAATGGAAAGTTTGTATTAAAAATAATAAATTTTTTACTCTTAAATTAGGAACTTCTGAATATAATATCGCTACTCCTAAACTTTATGGTAAGCATCAATTATATAATGCTGGTACTGCACTAATAGTTTCAAAAATACAAGATAAATTTAAACTTAAAGATAATCTAATTTCTCAAGGTGTTTATGAAACTTTTTGGCCTGCCCGTATGCAACAATTAAAAGATGGAAAATTAAAGAATATAGCGGGAAATAATTTTGAGATTTGGCTAGATGGTGGTCATAATATTCATGCAGCCGAAATGTTAAAAGATAATTTTGAAAAGTGGAGAGATAAAAAACTATTTATGATATTTGGAATGATAGGAGGAAAAAAGCCTGAACAATTTCTTAAAAATTTAGTTCAATATATATCTTTCCTTCAAATAATTCCGATTCAAAATCACAAATCGATAAATCAAGAAAAAATTATATCTTTTTTTAAAAATAAAAATTTATCAATACAAAACACTAAGTGCATAAATGAAGCTTTAGAAAATATTAAAAAAAATTATAGCGGAGGGAGAATAATAATTTGCGGCTCATTGTATTTAGCTGGTGAAATTCTTAAAATAAATGGAACAAAGATTTATTAACCATTTTTCTCAATCCAAGAAATTAAATCAGGTTTTGATGCTAGTCCAATTTTTGTATCAACCAATTCACCATCTTTAAAAAGAAGAATTGAAGGAATGCTTCTTATTGAGTATCTCAATGCAAGCTCCTGATTATCATCCAAATTAACTTTCGTGACTAATAATTTTCCTTTTAAGTCATTAGAAATTTCTTCTAAAATTGGTGTTAACATTTTACAAGGACCGCACCACTCAGCCCAAAAATCTACAATAACTACAATCTTACTACTTTTGATAGTCTCATCAAAATTTTCTTTATTTAAATCTATTATTTCAGTCATATTTTCCTTTCTTTAGTAAAACAGTTTTTTGGATAAATTCCTATCAAATCTAATTATTTCTGGATTAGGATCATTATAATAACTATTTAAGAAATTAATATAAATGTTATATTGTTCTAATTGTTCTTTTTCAAAGTCATTTATATTATTTTCCTCCATTTCAATTGATAAATTATCTGCTTCCTCCATTGCAGAGGGTAATGTGGTAAATTTTTTTTCATTTATTGAGTTAAATCTCTCTGAAAATTTTTCATGAACCCTTCTAAAAATATTTTTAGGTAAGAATTCTGGATGATTACGATATAAGTGTTTAGCAGCAAAAAATTGTAGTCTTGGATCTTTGAATTTTGAAGCAAACTTCCATTTGTCTTCCCAATTTTCTTTGTGAAAATTTTCCATTATACTTTTATCTTGAAAATTTAAATTTTCAGAATAAATAGTTTGTTCTTCATATTCAGAAAAAGAATCAAAATTTTCAGCTTCTGTCACTTGAATTTTATTCATATTTTTTTTAATTTCAGAACTTTCAATTATATTCTTCCTTTTCTGTAATTCTTCTATTTCAATTTTATCATAAGGTTTAAAACTCTTAGCATATTTAAAATCTAATATTGCTGGTTGTTTATTTAATTTTAATTTTCTAAAACATTTAAATTTTTTTCCATTTAGTTTACCTGTATAATAAATGTTACTTAAAGAACGATAATCCAAGTCAATAATTTCTTTTGGATCATAACGTAAGTCATAAGCTAAGTAATTATTATTATATACTGGATGTTCACCCAAAAGTGTTGCTAAAAATATATTATGAAATCCATAATACCCATAAATTGTAAAAAAATTATTTTCTTTAATCTTTTTAGAAATATTTATTAAATTAGTATTTTCTATAAAATTTGAGAATAATTTAGTAGAGTTGTTTCTTATAATCTCAAAAATTTTTTTAGTTGCTTCAACATCTGCTATTGCTTCATGAGCGTTATCTATGTGAAAGTTATTAATTTTAGATAAGCTTTCTAATTTAAAACTCATTTTTCCATTTTCATTAATATCTACATTAAAAGCATTCTTATCAAATGCATGAGTCATAGTAGCTAAGTTATAAACATCTCCTCTAAGGTTTTTACCTGTAGATGTAAGATAAGGAAAATTAAAGTTTTCCCAAAAAGCCTGTCTTAAAAACTCCTCATCAAAAAATATAGAGTTATATCCTAAAAACATTCCAGGAGTATTTTCTTTAAGAAAATTATTTAAATCTCTCATCATTAAGTATGAGCTTTTTTCTTCTTCTAATAAATCTGATAATAAAAGTTTATTGACCCTTAACGCGCCAAGTGAAGGAATTGTATCTGGGTTAAGTCTCGATTTTAAATTTATTCTATTTATCTCTTGTAATTTTTTATCATAACAGATGAAACCAGCTTGTAATATTTGATCAAATCTAGCTTCTCTTCCTGTAGTTTCAAAGTCATATATTATATAATTCATGATTTTTTTAATATATCATTAATTTCTCTCAAATTTTTTATTGTACTTATATGGAACCAATCATTTTTATCAACTATCCCATATAATCTTTTACTCTTCATAGCTTTGAAATAAATTTCTCTTAATGAAAAACTCTTCTTTTCAAAATTATTTAACAAAGCAGGATTTAAAAGTTGCAAACCAGAAAAAACGTATCTATTTTTTTTATCACTTTTATATAATTTCCCAAAATTTGTTTTTTTATCTTCTAAAAAATCAAAATCACCATCACCCTCATATCCATACATTAGCTCTTTTTCTTTAAGAACTAGCAAAACATCCATTTTGTTAAGATTCCAATTTTCAGAAAGAGTTATAAAACTTGATTTTTTTTTTTCTATCCAAAAAGTGTCCCCATTCATAACAAATAAAGGAGATTCTTTATTAAAATTTTTTTCATTCTTGATTGCATTCAAAACACCGCCGCCTGTTTCTAATATTTCTTTTTCATATATAATTCTAACTTTATTTTTAAATATTTTAAGTGACTCGATAAAAAGTTCTGGGAGATGATGAGTATTAATTAAAATATTATTTATTTCTAAAGATACTAATTTTTCAATTATATGATGAATTATTGGTTTATCATTAACAGTAACAAGAGGCTTAGCAATTTTTTTTGTTAATGGTAACATTCTTCTACCAAAGCCTGCAGCTAAAATCATTGCATTATTTGGAACTGATTTCATAAGTAACTCTAATTAATATAAAAACTCTAAAAGGAAGTCTCTTAGTTTTCGCAACTCTTCGAACTCCAAGTTTTTTTTTAACATATTTAAAACTCTAGGCATATGAATTATATACTCATTTTTTTTATCTCGTTTGTACAATCTTGCGAATATACCTAATACTTTCATATGTCTTTGAACTGCAATAATTCTGAACGATTTTATAAATAGTTCATTGTCTATATTTCTAAAGTTTTCTAGATAATATTGAATCATTTTTATATTTATTTTATTATTTGAGTCTCTTCTTGCATCTTCTAACAAAGACATTAAGTCATAAACACAAGTTCCTATTAGTGCATCCTGATAGTCAATCCATCCACATTTTTGATATGTTTTTTTTTTGTTTTTAAAAAGAAACAAATTATCTACATGATAGTCTCTATGAATATATGTATTAGGTAAATTCATTGGTAAAGTTAAAAGTTCATACAAAATATCTTTAAATTTTTTTAGATGTTCAACAGTGAATTTTTTTGGGATTAATGGAAGATACCATTCAAAAAATAAGACTGATTCTTTATAAAATTTTGTCTTTGTATAATTCTCAAAATTTTGTTTAATTTTTTTTTTATGTAAATGTATTAAAGTATCTATCGCATTTTTATATAATTGTTCCTGATTATTTTTATTAATAATTTTGCTATACTTTTCATCTCCAAAGTCTTCAATAATCAAAAAACCTTGTTCTGGAAAACTCCCAAAAATCTTTGGAACAATAATATCTAATTCTTTAAATACTTTTGTTTTATCTATAAACTCAATAATACTAGTATCATTTTCTTGATTATTCATCAAAACTTTAGTTTTTCCATTTTGTAAAATTTTAAAATACTTTCTATTAGATGCATCACCAGCTAAAAACTTAATACTTTGAAATTGAATTTTATTTTTATTAAGTTTTTTCTTAACTATTTCTTCAATATTTTTCATTTAAATTTTCTTTTTAATTTAATATTTCCAAAAGTTCTTAAATCAATATATTTATTGAAATTTTTATCTTCATTAAAGGTTATTTCTATTCTATCATTAGGTAAATAATTTTTAATCCTGTCTGGCCATTCCATGAGAATTATATCGTCTAGAGCCAACTCATAATCTAAGTCAAATATTTCACTTTCTTTTTTAAGCCTATACAAATCAAAATGCCATATATTAAATCCAGAAAACTCATATACTTGGACTAATGGGAAAGTAGGGCTTAATACTTTTATTTCTTTTTTAGAAAAAGCGTTAACAAAATATCTCGCAAAAGTTGTTTTACCTGCTCCTAGATCTCCTTTAAGTGAAATAAAAGCTTTTTTTTCAACTTCTTTAGATAGATAGTTTGCTAGGTTTCTAGTATCATTTAAGTTACGTAAAAAAAATTTAAATTCATCTTTCATTTTTTTCTTTTAGTTTCTAATATTTATCTTACTTCTTTATTATAATCATTTTGAAATTATTAAATATGAAAAATATAGAAACAGATGTACTAATAATAGGGGCTGGTCCGGTGGGATTATTTAGTGTCTTTGAACTTGGTCAACTCGGTTTAAAATGTTGTTTAGTTGATTCACTCAGTGAAATAGGTGGACAATGTTCAGCTCTTTATCCTGAGAAACCGATTTATGATATTCCAGCCTATCCTGAAATCGCTGCTAATGAGCTTATCAAAAAACTTAAAGAACAATCAAATCCTTTCAAGCCAATTTTTTTGCTTAATCAAAGAGTTGAAGATTTAGAGGAAATTAATAAAAATTTTAAGATTAAAACTTCGAATAAAAATATAATAAATGCAAAGTGTATAATTTTAGCTGCTGGTAATGGTGTTTTTGGACCCAATAAACCCCCACTTGATAATATTAATAAATTTGAAGGAAAATCAATTTTTTATTCAGTAACTAATAAATCTATATTTGATAACAAAAAAGTAGTTATTGCTGGTGGAGGTGACTCTGCAGCAGACTGGGCTATTGAGTTGGCGAATAAAACTGAAATTATATATTTTGTTCATAGAAGAAGTAAATTAAGAGCTGCTCCAAATAGTGTAAAAAAATTAAATTTACTTGAAAAGAAAAAAAAACTTAAAATGATTATTCCTTATCAGTTAGATTCTATAAAGGGTAATAATGGTAATTTAGAAGAAGTATTGGTAAGAGACATGGAAGGAAACTTAATAAGTCTTCAGACAGATTATTTCCTACCCTTTTTTGGCTTATCTACAAATTTAGGACCAATTAAAAATTGGGAATTAGAAATTGAAAAAAATGAAATAGTTATTAATCAATCGACATGTGAAACTTCAAGAAAAGGAATTTTTGCTATTGGAGATATTTGCAATTATCCTGGAAAATTAAAATTGATATTAACAGGTTTTGCAGAAGCTGCTATTGCTGCACATTCCTGTTATAAAAAAATTTTTCCTGACAAAGTTTTGCACTTTGAATATTCAACTACATCAGGAGTTAAAAAATTGTAATATCTTTTAATAAATTTCAATTTTTTTAAAAAATAAAAACTTAATATCTATATTCGTCATTTTTAAATGGTCCATTGATAGGAACATTAATATACTTTCCTTGCTTTTCTGATAGTTGAGTTAGCATTGCACCAATTTTATCTAAATGAAGTTTAGCGACTTTTTCGTCTAATTTTTTAGGAAGAACGTATACTTTATTTTCATATTTATTATTATTCTGCCAAAGTTCAATTTGTGCTAATACTTGATTGCTGAAAGAAGCAGACATAACAAAACTTGGATGTCCAGTCGCACACCCTAAATTTACTAACCTTCCCTCAGCTAAAACAATTATTTTTTTTCCATCAGGAAATTCTATTTCATCAACCTGTGGTTTAATATTATTCCATTTGTGATTTCTTAGAGCATTAATCTGAATTTCAGAATCAAAATGTCCAATATTACATACAATACTTCTATCTTTCATGTCTCTCATATGATCTATTGTAATTACATCTACATTTCCTGTCGCAGTTACAAAAATATCTGATCTTTTTACTGCATCTTCCATTGTTGTAACTTCATAACCATCCATTGCAGCTTGAAGTGCACAGATTGGATCTACTTCAGTGACTAAAACTCGACAGCCAGCACTTCTTAAACTTTCTGAGGAACCTTTACCAACATCTCCATAACCTGCAACAACTGCGACCTTTCCTGCCATCATTACATCTGTAGCTCTTTTTATTCCATCAACAAGACTTTCTCTACAACCATATTTATTATCAAATTTAGATTTAGTAACGGAATCGTTTACATTAATAGCTGGTACTTTTAATGTTTTATTTTTTTCCATTTCTATGAGTCTTAAAACACCAGTTGTTGTTTCTTCAGATAAACCTTTTATATCGTCCAGATAATCTGGATACTTTTCATGTAAAAGTTTTGTTACATCTCCACCATCATCTAAAATTAGATTGGGTTTCCAACCTTCTGGTCCTGAAACTGTTTGCTCGATACACCACCAAAACTCCTCTTCAGTTTCACCTTTCCAAGCAAATACCGCTATACCTTCCTTTGCCATAGCGGCAGCGGCATGATCCTGAGTAGAATATATATTACATGAACTCCACCTAACAGAGGCACCAAGAGCTGTAAGAGTTTCAATCAATACTGCCGTTTGAATTGTCATGTGTAAACAACCAACAATTCTTGCTCCACTTAATGGTTTAGAATCTGAATACTCTTCTCTAAGCTTTATAAGCCCTGGCATTTCAGTTTCAGCTATTTCAATTTCTTTTCTTCCCCAATCAGCCAAGTTTATATCTTTAACTTTATAATCCTGCATATTCATTTTCCTTTTTTTAAGTTTATATTAATTTAAGAGATTTTCTTTAAATTTCCGTAATAATTTTTTTATTTTTTCATTATTTTTTTCTTTTAAAATTTCGTTAGATAGTTTCTTGGCTTCTTTGTACGAAATAAAATTTATAAATTGTTTTACCTTTAAAACTCTTGAAGTACTCATTGATAAAACATTTATACCAATTCCAATCAATAAAGCAGTAAAAAAAGTGTCTCCAGCCATTTCTCCACAGATTGATACAGGAATATTCATTCTTTTACCAGAGTCATAAGTCATTTTTATCAATTTTATTACTGATAAATGAGCAGGATCATATATTTTAGCAACACTTTCGTCTCCTCGATCCATTGCAAGAGTATACATGGTGAGATCATTAGTTCCTATTGCAAGAAAATCACATTTTTCTGCCAAGGATTCTGCTGTTAATGCTGCAGCAGGTGTTTCTATCAAAATACCAATTGGAGGATCCTCATCGGGAATTTTAACTTTATTTTTTATTAAATTTTTTCTTACTTTACTAATAATTTTTTTTGCTTCTTCAAGCTCATTAACATTTGATACCATAGGTAACATCATCCTAATTGGTCCATAATTACTTGCTCTTAAAATAGCAGAAATCTGTTTTTCAAATATTTTAGGGAAGGCTAAAGTTAACCTAATTGCTCTTAAACCTAAAGCAGGATTTGGTGATGGAGCAACGAGTTTATCAATTGACTCAATATGTTTATCATTTCCTATGTCCAATGTTCTAATTGTCAAAGTTCTCCCATTGAGAACCTCTAGAGAATTCTTAATAAATCTAAACTGTTCCTCTTCCGATGGTAATGTTTTTCTATTCATATACAAATATTCACTTCTAAATAGTCCAATACCATCAATACCTTTTGATATTGCATTCTTAATATCTTCGGGATTATCTACATTAGCCTCAACAAAAAGTCTCTTATTATCTTTTGTATAAGGTTTTTTCCCTTTAAAAGAATTTAGTTTTAAATTTTCACTTCTTTGTTCATCTATTTTATTTTTATATTTTTGAACAGACGAAAAGCTAGGATTCTGGATAATTAATCCGTTTTCTCCATCTATAATAATTTTTTCACCATCTCTAAAATTTTTCAAAACTGCTTTTACTCCAACAACTGTTGGAATAGAAAAAGATCTTGCAACAATTGCAAAGTGACCTTCAGGTCCTCCATATTGGCTCACAAGACCACCTATCTTTGTGTTCTGTAAAGCTAAAAAATCAGCAGCACTTAAATCCTCTGATACAATAATTTCACTTGATGAAATTTGTTTTACTTTTACTTTCCTTTTACTTTTTTGTAAGTTATTCAAGAGTCTAGTACAAACATCTTTGACATCTTCAAATCTTGCTTTGAGATATTGATTTTTAATTTTTTTAAAAATTGATGCATATTTTTGTAATTCTTCAGTTATTGCTGCCTCAGCATTTATAAGATTCTTTTCAATTTTTTTTCTTGAATCACTAACTAAAGATGATGAGTTAAGAATAGATACATGAGCTTGAAGTATAAATTTCATTTCATCTTGACCTAAATAATCTTCAGTTTTTTTTTTTTTTATTAAAAGTTGTAACTCCTTGATTGATAATTTTACTGCTTGATTAAATCTTTTTGTTTCAAGATCCACTTCTGCTTTATTAATATTGTATTTTAAAAATTCAAAACCGATTTTTTCTCTTAAACTACAAATACCTATCGCTACTCCTGAAGAAACACCAATTCCTCTGTGTACTTTTTCTTTCAAAACTAAAGTTTTTGAAACTTTTTCTTCTCCAAAATTTTTTCTCACAAGATCTAAAAGTTGGTTTAAATCTTCATCAGGATTTTTTCCTGAACACTTAATCGTAATCTGAGATCCTTTAGTTGCTGCTAGGGTCATTAGCCCCAAAATAGAAGATCCATTTACTATATTATCTCCTTTCTTTACAACAACCTTTGATTCGATTTTAGAAGTAATTTTTACAAATTTTGCTGCAGCTCTAGCATGAAGTCCAAGTTTATTTGTAATATAAATACTTTTTTCTTGATGTTTTAATATCAATCTTTTTTTTCTCCAAAAAAGGCAGAAGCAACATTAATATATTTTCTTCCTGAGTCTTGTGAAACTTTAACCAATTCTTCCAACGAAAGATCTTTTCTTGAGGAAACCATCTTTATCAACATTGGCAAATTCACACCTGCAATTACTTCCGTTTTCCCTTCAATCATTGTAGAGATCGCTAAATTAGATGGCGTGCCTCCGAACATATCAGTTGTGACAATAACACCCTTACCGCTATCGACATTTTTTATTGATTGAATTATCTCAGTTCTTCTTGCATCCATATTATCATCAGGATGAATGCAGATCCCCTCAATATCTTGTTGATTACCTACGACATGCTCTAGAGCAACAATAAACTCCTTTGCTAAATCTCCATGCGTAACTATTACAATTCCTATCATTTCTTTAAATCTCTATGGTCTAGAAAAACATCCATTTTTTTTCTATTCATTTCTTTATAGAACTTCTCAGCAACCATTACCGACCTATGTATACCACCGGTGCAACCAAAAGCAATAGTGAGATATTTTTTACCCTCTTCAAAAAACATGGGCAAAGTATCAACAAATAGAATCGTAAAAGTTTTAAAAAATATTTTATATGATTCTTGATCTTCTATATATTTAATAACTTTATTATTTCTTCCATCCAAATTTTTTAATTCTTCTTCATAAAATGGATTTCTTATGAATCTCATATCCAGAACTATATCAGATTCTCGAGGAATTCCATATTTATAACCAAAGGATAAAATTCTTAAATTCAACTTAGAAATACTTTCTGATGAATAGTAACTCTCTATCATTTTATTTAGATTTCTTACCGATAAATTAGTCGTATCTATACTCAAATCAGAAATTTTTTTTAATGGCTCAAGCCATATTCTTTCCTGTTCAATTATCTCAGGAATGGGTATATCTAGTTTCAGAGGGTGTCTTCTTCTACTCTCTTTAAATCTGTCTATCAAAACATCTGTCTTACAATCAAAATAAATTATGTTAATATTTAGAAAATCTTTTTTCTTTGCAATAAATTTTGAAATTGTTTTGCCATTAAAATCTCTACTCCTAATATCTATTCCTATTGCAATTTTATTTTTTACACCTTTATTAATTAAAGTATCAAGAATTGAACATGGTAAATTATCTACAGCTTCATAACCAAAATCTTCAAAAATTTTCAAAGCTGTTGTTCTTCCCGCTCCAGAAAGCCCAGTTACAATAACTATTTGATTTTTATTTAGATTCATTTTTTTCAAATAACTTTAATTTTATCTTAGCTGTTGCTGAAACTTCTTTAGGTTGTATTTCAATAATAGGAAAAGAAATACCCATTACTTTTTTTTTTTTTTCTTGAGGCATCCTGTCAATCATTTGATTAGTTAGTTTTACTATCATCTTTAATTTAATATTTTCGACATAAGGCACTTTAATTATACCAATTCCCCTAACTTCTATTAATCCAAATATCTTCTCTGATGAAAACAAAGAAATACTTCCATTAATTTTTCTACAAGTGGTAATATCATCACTAATTAAAGTCGCTCCAGAATCAATCATTCTTAGAGCTAAGTCAGACTTTCCTGATCCAGAAGGACCAATAATTAAAACTCCATTATCTTCAAGTGAAATTGATGATGCATGTAATTTTTTTAAATCCATTCTATTAAAAATCACTATGATGGTGATTTATATTTTTTTTATTTAGACTTTTATTTAAAATTTTGATTGTTGCTATTATCGTCTCCTCATTTTCTAAAGAAAAGATCAATTCAAAACTTTCCTGATCTACTAACTTTTTTTTCAACCCCATCAACATAATATGAGTATTTCCTGGTTGCAAGTATAGTACATCCTCTGACTTTAGAGTGAGAAAATCTAATTTCTTCATACTAACTATATTATTTTTATAATAAGTTTTATGAAACTCAGATATATTTGCTACATTTGTAGAGACAGATTTAATAACTATATCACTGCTAGAATTATTAAAAATGGATAAATACACCGCTGAGTTTTTTTGCCCTTCATAAGTCTCAAACGTATAACCACCATGCATAACTATTTGTTTTTTAATTTCTTTGGAAGATGAATTATTTAAAAAAATAAAATTAAAAAAAAATAAAATTAAAAAAAATTGTGTTATTTTTGAAAAATTACTCATATTTAATATCCAGTATTAAATATGAGTATATATTATTTTAGAGGAAATATTTATGGAAAACAAAAAAATAGACAACGCAACTAGACAATTAATCAGATCATCATCTAGGGCTTATTTAGCAACTGAATTAAGTAAGGAAAATAAGAAAAAGATGATATCAGATAATAAAATATATTTACCATATGTTACTTTTGTTATGGTTGCATTTGACTATGACTGTTCACCTTTACTTTTACTCTCAGACTTATCTGAACACACAAAAAATCTTAAAAATAACAATACTATTTCATTATTATTTTGCGAAGAACAAAGAAATGAAGAATTTTTTCCTAAATTCAATACAACAGATAGATCAGAAAATGAAAATTATGAAGATCCTATGTCAAGGCCAAGAGTTACTGTCGTTGGTCAAATTGAAGCGGTAAATTTAGCTCATCAAAAAAAAAGATTCCTGTCTAGACACCCGGCTTCAAAACTTTACGCTAATTTCAAAGATATGAGAATTTATCAAGTTAATTTTTCTGGAGGACATATTACAGGTGGGTTTGCTAAAGTAAAATGGTTTGAGAAAAGTGAACTATATTTTAAAAATTATACAGGTTTTAAAGAAGATGAATTTGAAATTATGGACCATATGAATAATCAACATCAAAAAACTATTAATTTAATCACAAAATACTTAATCCCTGAAATTAATGATGATAATAATTGGAAAATTACAGGCATTGATCCGGAAGGGTTTGATCTTAGATTCACAGACCAGCTAAAAAGGTATACATTCAAAAAACCCATTAATGATAGTAATCAATTGAGAAAAGTTTTTATAAAACTCCACCATGAGGCAGTCTCGAGATCTAAACTATAATATTAATGAGCTTCTGCCCAGCTTGAACCTATTCCTACTTCAGCTTTCAAAGGTACTGAAAATTTATAGACAGGTTCATGTGCTAATTCCATAATTTTTGACAAATTACCTGGAACTTCATTTATCTCATTTAATGGAACCTCAAAAATTAATTCATCATGAACTTGTAACAACATTCTAGTTTTTAATCTTTTTTGATTTAAATAATCTACAACTTTTATCATAGATCTTTTTATTAAATCAGCTGCACCACCCTGAATTGGTGCATTTATAGCTGACCTTTCTGCATAATTTCTTCTTATTGCTGCCTTATCGTTTATATAGGGAATATAAACTCTTCTACCAAATGGAGTGACAACATAACCATTTTTTTTGCAAAAACTTATTGTTTGATACATATAGTTTTGAATTCCTGGATATTGTTTAAAATATCTTTCTATATAAGTTTTAGCTTCAGAGTTACTTATATCTAACTGATTTGCCAGGCCATATGGAGAAATTCCATAAATAATTCCGAAGTTTATTGTTTTTGCCTTTCTCCTTAATTCATCTGTAACTTCTCTTTCAGTTTTTCGAAAAACCTCCATTGCTGTAATGGTATGAATATCATAATTTTTTATAAAACCTGATTGTAATGTTTTTATATTTGCCACATGAGCCAGAATACGTAATTCAATTTGAGAATAATCAATAGAAACAATTTTAAATCCATTTTCAGCAACAAATACTTTTCTAATTTGCTTTCCAGCATTTGAGCTAATCGGTATATTTTGTAAATTTGGATCATTAGAGGATAATCTTCCAGTGGTTGTACTTGCCATGCCAAATGAAGTATGTATTCTGTTAGTAATTTTATTCTCTCTAGAAATTAAGCCCTCACAATAAGTTGTTTTCAATTTGTTATACTGCCTCCAATCTAATACCTTCTGGGCAATGGAAAATTTATCTTGCTTGAGTTTTTCTAGAACACTTATGTCTGTTTGATAGTTTCCACTTTTCCCCTTTTTAGCATAAGGTAATTGCATTTTCTCAAATAAAACTTCTCCTAATTGTTTTGGTGAACCAACATTAAAAGTTATTTTGGCCTCTTTAAAAATCGATTCTTCTATTCTAGAAATCTCTTTTTCAAATTTCAAAGCTAGTTCCTTGAGAGTTTTAAAATCTAATTTTATTCCATATACTTCCATCATCATTATTATTTCAATCAAGGGTCTTTCAAAATAAAAATAGAAACCGTATAACTTCTGTGTTTGAAGTTTTATCTTAAGTATTTCCCAGACTCGATATGTAACATCTGCATCTTCAGATGCGTACTCCATTGCAGCTTGAAGTGCTATATAATCAAAGGTTAATTTTTCTTTTCCTTTTAAAGAAACCTGAGAAAAAGGAATTGTTTCATGAGAAAGGTATATTTTAGAGATTTCATCAAGGTTATGTCTATTACTACCACTGGTTAACACATAAGACATAAGCATTGTATCATCAATATTTCTTACGTTAATGCCAATATTCCTTAATATAATTAGATCATATTTAATATTTTGTCCTACTTTAAGAATTGAATCATCTTCTAAAATTGGTTTCACATATTCTAAAAACTCTTTAACACTAATTTGTTTAATTTTTTCATCATTCTTTGATTTATGTGCTAAAGGTATGTAACAAGCTTGACTATTTTCTATGGACATAGAAAAACCAACAATTTTTGCTTCCATTGCATTTAGACTGCTCGTTTCACAGTCAATAGATATTGCAGCTTCATTATTTATTTTTTCTGTCCATTCTATTAAGCTTTTAACATCTTGAATTAATTTGTACTTTGTTTTGTCAATATTCTCTCGAAATGGTAAATAAAAATTTTTATTTTTGTCAGATTCAATATCTAAAATAACTTTTTTATTATTTTTTAAATTTTCAGAATTACCATATTTTGATATTACTAAACTCTTGATTCTAGAAAATTCCATTTCATCAAGAAAATTAATTAATGTATCAACTTTAAGTGGTTTAAATTTTAAGTCTTCAATAGAAATTGGTAAATCAACATCATCTTTCAATGTTACTAATTTTCTTGAAAGTAGTGCTAAATCTTTGTTGTTTTCAATGCTTTCCCTTCTTTTATTCTGTTTAATTCTAAAACAATTTTCTAAAAGACTATTAAGATCACCATATTCATTTATTAAAAGTGCTGCTGTTTTTACACCAATACCAGGAATGCCGGGAATATTGTCTGCTGAATCACCAGCAAGTGATTGTACATCAACGACTTTTTTAGCATCTACACCAAATTTTTCAATTACTTCTTTATTTCCTATTTCTTTTTTTTTCATAGGATCAAAAATCTTAACGTTATATTTTAATAATTGCATAAGATCCTTATCTGAAGAAACTATGGTTACCTTAATATCGTTTTCTATGGCTTTTTTTGTATACGAGGCTATTAAATCATCCGCCTCAAAACCTGGGAATTGAATTGATGGTAAATTAAAAACTGTTGGTATGCGTTTTATTATATCAAATTGGGGAATCAAATCATCAGGAGGATCTGAACGATTAGCTTTATAATTTTCATAAATATCATTTCTAAATGTCCTTCTTGCCGCATCAAATATTACCGCAAATCCAACATTTCCTCCTTTTTCTTTTTGAAAATCTTCTAGTAACTTTAAAAGCATATTACAAAAGCCAAAAACTGCGTTTACAGGTGTACCGTCAGTTCTATACATATTTGGTAGTGCATAATATGCCCTAAAGATATAACCAGAACCATCTATTAAAACGAGTTGTTTAGAAGTCTTCATTTTTTTATATATCTTTGACTACAGTAAGGACAATTAACTTCTTTTCCTTTTGAAATATCTAAAAAAACTCTCGGATGTCCATCTGACCAATCTCTACCATCACATGCAACAACATCTTTATCAATTAATTTTAAATCAGTTTGAATATTCTTGTTCATAGAATTACATTTATATCAATTATTTTGCTTATCAAAAATAAAACTTTCAATACTTTAATGAAAAATTATGAATCAGAAGAATGCTATAAAAGTTAAAAATCTAATTAAAAAATATAATAATGATTCTGTAGCTCTAAATATAGAAGATTTAAATATCCCTCATGGTTCTATTTTTGGGTTATTAGGTCCTAATGGAGCTGGCAAAAGCACTTTTATTAATATCTTAGCTGGTCTAACTATTAAAAACTCAGGAAGTATAAAAATTTGTGAAATTGATATTGATTCTAATCCAAAAACATCAAGAGCTATGATAGGAGTAGTCCCGCAAGAAATAAATATAGATCCTTTCTTTACCCCAATCGAAATTCTTGATATTCAAGCTGGTTTTTATGGACTTCGTAAGAAAGAAATGAAAAATAAAGAGATCTTGGAAGAACTAAATTTGAGTGAGAAATCTAATGCTTACTCTCGAAGTCTTTCTGGAGGAATGAAAAGACGATTAATGGTTGCAAAAGCTATGGTTCATAATCCTCCTGTACTTGTCTTAGATGAACCAACAGCTGGAGTTGATGTTGAGTTAAGAAAAAAACTCTGGAAATACATTAAAAAATTAAATTCCCAAGGTATAACAATTATATTAACTACCCATTATTTGGAAGAAGCAGAAAAACTGTGTGATCATATAGCAGTCATAAATAAAGGGAAGCTTGTCGCTTGTGATAAAAAAGAGACTCTTTTATCTTTGATAGATATTAAAGAAATTCAAATCAAATTATCGCAGCCACTTTTAAAAGTTCCCAAAAATCTTGAAGATTTTATTATTTCTAAAAATAAAGAATTATTAGTCATCAGATATAGTAAAAGTAAAATAAGTACTGGTAAGATTATAGAAAGAATAATAGGAAATAATTTAAAAATTGAAGATTTGTCCACAAGAGAGACTGATCTTGAAGATATCTTTTTGAAACTTTTAGATAACTAAAAAGTTGTACAAATTATTTTTAATACTTTTTAGTTTAGCATCATGTACGCATAATTTAAAAATTAGAGGAGAAACCATTAAAAATCCTTATATAATTAAAGATTATTTCCATACATCAGATGGAGAAAAACTAAAATTAAAGTTATGGCATTCAAAAAAAAGTTCCGAAATAATTATTATAGGTGTTCATGGCTATTCTGATTATAGTAATTCATTTAGTTTACCTGCAAATTTTTTTTCAAAATTTAAAATTGATTTTTACTCATTTGATCTTCGAGGTTTTGGATCACATAAAAACAAAGGACTTTGGTACTCACTTGAGAATCATATTCTTGACTTAAAAGAATTTTACGAAGTGATAAGAGAAAAAAATCCTAAAAAGAAAATATTTTTACTTGGTGAAAGTATGGGGGGTGCAATAATTGCTGGTACATTAAATAAATTTAATCTCAAGGTGGATGGAATAATATTAGTTTCTCCTGCAATCTGGGATTTTTCTGATAGAAATTTTTTTAAAAGTAGGTTTTTATGGATTTTAGCAAAGTTTTTTCCTAGGATAATTCTTAATGGTAAAGGAATAATAAAAATCAAACCAAGTAATAATAAGGTAATGTTAAAAAGATTCTCCGAAGATCCACTTGTTGTTCATAAACCTAGAGCAGATAGCCTATTTGGTATTACAAAATTGATGGACAAAACGTACAATATGTTTACTTCACTCTTTTCTAATTCAAATGTAAGAATTTTTTTAGCAATCCCTTTAAAAGACGAAGTGATTCCAAGAAAACCAATAATAAAGTTATTAGAAAATGTTATTATAAGAGATCAAATATACAAAGGAATCATTAACTTATCACTTTATGAAAATAATTTTCATATGATATTAAGAGATTTAAATAGAGAGAAAGTAACGAGTGATATAAAAGATTGGATATTGGAACATAAATATGAGAACTTAGAAAATACATCAAGAGAAAATATAGAAAAACTGAAAAATTATAAATTCTTTCATTTACTTGATTAAAAAATATAGATGAAAAAAAAATTAAAATTAATTACTCATAACTCCTCTTGGTGGAAAAGTATTAAGTATAGAAAATTATCTGCAAAAATACTAAAAAAACATAAAAAATTAGGCTGGAAACTTTTATTTAAAAAAGCGATAATAAATAATAAACAAACTGTTGATACAAGGTCGTTTCATTATTACTATTTAATAAAATGAAGAACATTTTTATTTGTATTTTAATAATTTTTATTTACAAAATTTCTTTTGCTCAGGAAATTATTCAGGACAATAAAGGTAACTATATACTAATAAAAAAAGATGGAACTTATAAAAAATTACCAGCCCCAAAAAAAGGTTATAGATATATACTTAAAAAAAAAGTTCCAGCAAAAGCAAACTTCAATAAAGCTGACGAGAGAAAAAATAAAAAAAAAGGAAGAAGTGCAAAAAAAATGATTACAAAGAGTGTAACTCCTGTGTCAGAGTAATTATTTACTGTAATTATACATTTTTAAAATAAAAATATACTTTT